>QNAD01000162.1 GCA_003641345.1 Candidatus Zixiibacteriota bacterium
ACAGATGGTAACTGTTCTCCAGTATTGAAAATTTGCCAGCGTTTTCCATTAAATAAAATCAATCCATTTTCAGTCCCGAAAGCAAAATCATTATCAGATGATGTGACAGCGGTTGGTTCAGAATCAAAAATTATGGAATAAGGGACTTTCAACTCTTCAGGTAAGAATCTACTCTTAGCTTTCTCTACGGCAAAATTGATTTTATCCAACTCTTTTTCCGTAAAAGTAGAGTCCTTAATCCCTTCATTATATTCATTTTCGATTTTAATATATCTTTCCCAGTTAATCAAACAGGAATAATATGCGGCATCAAGAGAGTCAAACATATTGGTTAATGATTCACTGAATTCATAATCTTCCGGAATCTGACTTAGAATATCCTGCTTAAGTTTACTGAATTGTTCATAGGTACGCTTGTTGTTAGCGTCGGCAACTTTTTTAGCCATTGCATTAACTACATCAGTTTCAGTTATCCCAAAATAGGAAGTTACAATACTTTTAAGAGTTTGATTGGTTTTTGTATTGAATATTTCCTGATCATTCCAACGTTTATTATCATAGCGTGCCAATCCTTTTGAAGTCAAGACCCACAAGTCATATGCCTTAAAATCACTACCAGAACCACTTTTAAGAGGTGCTATTGCCTTTAAAATATTTTTAGCTACAACTCCATCTAATTCAACACTATCTGTTAAATTGAAAATATTCGCAGGGATTTTCACTTCATGCCAACTATCAGACATAGGATAAGTTCCTAATCCGGCTGGGTTCCAATGTGTGGCGGTGGCATCATCTGCGATTGCAACATATGCTTCGCCCATGCCAGCCGGACGAGACCCGGGAGCAATCCGCAAAAACAATGCCGCAGCATTTGATACTCCCGCTACCGTGTCAGAGACCATTGCAAAAACAAGAATAGCAGTTAGAGAAAAAACAATCAACTTACGTAAAAACATAAAAACTCCTGTATTTAATTAATTACTACTAATTTACCAAATTGCTCAGCAATTTCACCCTCGTCTTCCGGAGTGGCAACTGCTTTAAAAATATAAACACCGGTAGCTACCGGAGAATAATCAAAATCATTTCCATACCAGATTATATCATTATAATAACCCGGATCTCTTCTATTATTATCGACCAAAGAATGAATTTTTCTCCCTGATAAAGTATAAATTTCTACTGTCATTTTGCTTACTGGCTGTGTTAAAATAAAGGAAAACCTGGTTGAATCCTGCATAGGATTAGGGTAATTTAACAAATCTTCAATAGCCAATCTCTCTGATAAGACAACAATTGCTGTAAATTCAACCGATTTGGAATTATTGGCATTATCCCAAGCTTTTATCTTTATTGAATGTTCACCAGGAGTAAGATTTTCAAAGTTATATACTAATTTTCCACTTGTATAATCATTAAGAGTAAACTCAAATTTATCTGAAAGAGTGATTAAATTAGCATTATCATTATCTATTTCAAGAGTAATACCATGCCCAAGACCGCCGGTTAAATTAATACCAGATGAATCAGATACAAATATTTCAATAGATTCATTATTATTTATATAGTCACCGCTGATAAAATCAGAACGGTTAATAAATTTATAGCTGATTGCAGGACCAATTGAATCAGTTGAAGCCGCAATCGTTGAAGCCACCGGTAAAGAATCAATAACTCCGGTACCGTCACTACTTGTCATTTTTACATAAGCCGAAATTTTTGCCCCGTTCCCGCCGTAACCAATATCAATAGGAGGAATAAATGTAAATTCAAATAAACCAGCAACAATCGATGCTGACCCTTTGAATATCACCGGTCCATTCTCTTTGTAAGAAATGGTGTCACGGGGAATTCCATTTAAATCAAGAATAAAATGTCTTTTGTTTCGCTCTGAATCATAAATATTTATATCTACAGAACCATTCTGGTTCACTAAATTTCCATTTTTATCTAAAACTCGTCCGGCAACCGTAATCGGTTGTAAAGCTATAAGGCTATCAGGCTTATTGGTGAATTCTACTTCAAATTGTGGAATTGCAAGTTTCAACAGCGGATCACCAAATAAGAGATATGCTTGATCGTTGTCTTCTCGAGACGGAGGATTTGTCTTATACTGTCTTTGGATTTTAGCTGTATAAACAGCCTCGCAAATCGTCAATTCTTTCTCGTAAAGTAATATATCAAAAACATGTCGGTTGAATTCTGCATTAGGTCCGGAATAGACTCTGCGTGTAGCTGAGACAACTCCGATACTTCCACCATTTGGCATAACAAACAAATCCTCAGCCATTCCTTCCCGTTTTGGATTATCAAAAAAAGCAATTTCGCAAGAAGCTGTAAAAACCAATGGCAAAAGTTCAGTATTATTTAATCTTGGTAAATCATCGTTACGGGTAAAAACATGCTCATGTGCCCACAAATCAGGATTCCCATGACCAACATAATTAATTAGCAAAGAACCTTCATTAAATGCTTTAACAATTTCATCATTTACTTCCGGTTTATACCTGTTAACAAACGGATAATCCCATAAATAAATTTTCTGCCTATTGAAAACAGCCGGAATATGTTCTCTTTCCAATTCTTCTGCTTGCAAAGTATGAATTGATTCCAAATAGGTGTTAGTAGTAAACTCATCATCGGCAACTATGGTAATATTGGTTCGCCACTCTCCGAAATTCTCATCTGATTCGTACCGCTTAATCTTTGCAATAACAGTTGAAATTTCAGCTATACTTTTTACCGGCCACCGGGCAGATATCATATCAAACCCGCGATCAAAACTTGCCAATGAAGAATCATAAGTAGTATCACTGTCAATTATTCCATAACGTCCGAAATAAAGATAATTGTCATCGGAATAAAACTGTTCAACATCATAAGGATTCACATACGGAGGCACATAATTTTTAATCCCTGTTTCCATAATATCAAGAAAATCATAACTACCGTCACCCACGAAAAGAACATAGGTTGGCGCAGGGATTGGATAATTTTCATAAGCAAATTTTAAAAAATCTCTTATTGCTGTTGGGTCATATAGACCATAGGAAAAATTATCCATTATATCTTCAATAGTGACTAATTTTATTTTATATCCTTCAGCTTCCCTGAATTCAACATACTCATCCATAGCAGATGAAAACTCTTCCGGTGTAATAATAAACAAATCTGTCTGAGTCAAATTATCCTTTAAATTTGTCACAGTAATTTTTTCAATTGAACCAGGTGAAAAAGCGTTTTGAGCAGAATTCAAATAAAACCGATTGAACTGACCGGACAATAAATCATACTCAAATGAAATCGAACTGTTACTTCTTGAAAATCCAGAAACTGAAACAGGTCTTGTCGGATTACTTACATCTAACAAAAGAGGTGGAAATGATATATTATCAACTATATCAAACCGTGCCCGACCATCAAAAAAGCCAACTGTTATATCAAGTTCATTCTTAACAGGAACCAGATAACTGGTATATTCAATGTCGATATAATCAAAATAAGGTGAAACAGTAGAATACTTTTCAAAAGATAGATCGATTTCATTTAAACCCGACCTAAAAGCAGAACTGGTATAAGTACAATTAGATGTATTGCATATTTTACTGATACCACTTTGTCCATTGATTTCAATATCCATATAGCCAGACACACCACCAATTCCAAAAGTTCTACCGGATAAAAAGATGTCAACCTCATTAGCGATATTTATATTTGGAGTAGTAACAAAAAGCTGTAAACTGCTTTGGTCTGTCCAATACCACCGATAGTAATCATATATTTCATTACCGTTGAATTTGCGTAACAAATTGTTCTGCTCAGTGTGCAACCGTTTACGAAATGAGCTAATAGTAGTATCAACAGTTCCAGTCAAACTTCCATCAACATCTTCAACTCTTAAAGGTGCACCAAGATTATCCGACACAGTCAACCAATAAATATTAAATTTGGCATAAGCATTATTCACAAAACTATCAGGGCTGAACAACCAACGATTAACAGATTCCCCATAAAACAAAATCTCATCATCGACATCAATCCGCCCATCACCACCATCATCAACAATCAAAGCTATTTCAACCATCTCTGGTCTCTCAGTCAAATTGTCAACCGGAAGAGGTAATCCTCCGCCATTAAAAAGATGAATAGAGTTTGAATTTATATCTTGGTCATACCCTGCAGTGATTAAATCCTGTCCGGTAATACGATACAAACCTGTTTGAGAGACATACACCTTAAACCAATCCGTCTCATTGGCAAATGGAGTTGCCATGGCAGACGAAGCATAAGATTTTTTAGATTCAACTCTCTTGGGCCATTTTTGAAACTTGTCAAAATTAATAATCGATGATTTTATCATCCGATTAAATAAAGAATCATCTTGAAAAACTAATTCAGATTTGTTCAGCTGATTTTCAAAAGATAACTGTACTTCTATTTCCTCATAAACAAATCCATTCCTCACTGGGCAAATTATAAGATTTACAATTTGTTTGCCACGATAGCTGACTGGGTCAGTAATTTTAACCAATCCTGTTTTATGAATTCGTTTATCAAAAAGATTTGAGACTGATGTTTGTTCCATCCGACTTAATCCGGCTGCTGAATTAAGATTTACATTGCTTCCGGTAGGAATTCCAATAGACAAAGTCTGAAAATAATTTATAGTTAAATCCGGCATCATTTTGGAATTTAGTTTTGATAGATTTGTTTTTACAATAAAATGAATCGAAGATTCCGTAGATTCAAGAATCGTTACGTTTTCCGAGGATTGTGCTGTCCCTGATAATAGAACACAGACTAAAATTGAGATTAATAAATACTTTATATTTTCCATAACACCGGGGTTTATCCCGGCCCTGGAACCGAATAATCTATACTACGGTTTTCGGGCCTTCTTAAAACTATTTAAATTGTTAATTTCAAAAATCACGTTAACCGAAGTACTATAAATTATCCTCCATATTTAGTATAAATCACTCGCTAATATAAAGTTCCATATAATTTTGTCAAGTATTCATAATACAGAACGCAAATATATATGCAATTTCTCGGCCAAATCCACACAAAACATTCCATGTCGCTCTTATGACACTGCCTAACATTGACTTACAAAAACATGAATTCAGCTAAATAATTGAGATTTCATCTGAAAATTGCTAAAAAAGGATAGTTAATTGAAATTCATTTCACAAAAAACCGGAATTTTTATCATTTTCAATCTTCTCTTCGCTAAATCCGCCAT
>QNAD01000163.1 GCA_003641345.1 Candidatus Zixiibacteriota bacterium
GCAACATCTGTAAAACTTTTTCAACATACCCTTTCACAGGAACGACAGTTGAAGAACCTCGATTATGTCATTGCAAGGAATAAAACTTTATCAACCCACCGTTTGCGGTGTGGAAGTGTTTTGTATAGTAAATTTATCTTTATTAATCTTGAATATTTTAATTGCTGATAACACAATAAATTGTTTCTATAATATCTGATTGTATTATCTTTGAATCTGTTTTAGAGTTGTTTTGTACAATATATAAAATTTGGGAATATAGATGTCAAAAAATTTTGCAATTACTGGAGTTTCAGGATATATAGCTCAAAGACATTTGAAAGCAATCAAAGATACCGGCAATAAATTAGTAGCCGCTATTGATCCAAATGATTCAGCAGGTATTCTTGATGGATATTTTGATAATGTTTCTTTTTTTACTGAGTTTGAACGGTTTGATAGGCATATTGAAAAACTTCGCCGACGAGATAAAGGTGCTGAGATTGATTATGTAACAATCTGTTCTCCCAATCATCTACATGATGCCCATGCCCGATTTGCTATGAGAATTGGTGCTGATGTTATTTGTGAAAAACCTTTGGTATTAAATCCGTGGAATATTGATGCTTTGCAAGAATTGGAAGAAGAATACGGAAAACGGATATTTACAATTTTACAACTAAGAGTTCATCCATCAATAATTGCTTTCAAAAAAGAATTGGAAAAATCAAAGTCAAAATCAAAAAAAGAAATAGAGCTGACCTATATAACTTCGCGCGGACCATGGTATCTGGTATCATGGAAAGGGAAATTGGAAAAATCAGGCGGCTTGGCAACAAATATCGGTATCCATTTTTTTGATATGTTAATGTGGTTATTTGGAAAAGTTGAACATAGCGAAGTCCATTTTAGTGATTCTATGAAAACAGCAGGATATATCGAACTTGAGAATGCCCGCGTAAAATGGCTACTTTCGATAGACAGCAATGACTTACCCGAAGATATCAGTTCTAAGGGTCAGCGTACATATCGTTCAATTACAGTTGATGATAAAGAGATTGAATTTTCAGGAGGTTTTGCTGATTTACATACGGTTGTCTATGAAAAGACATTAGCCGGAAACGGTTTTGGATTGGAGACAGCAAGACCATCAATAGAATTAGTTCATAACCTGCGTAATATGAAGCCAATTGGGTTCAATGAAAATTCTCATTCTTTAACTAAAACTATTTAAGTTACATCTTTATCTTTTACTAAAGATTGAATTTATAAAAATTTACTCCGATAAGTTCTAATATCTTATTTAAGTAGCCTAAAATAAGAACAGGAGAAAATTATGTTATTTAATAATATTGTTGATGCTATTGGTCATACTCCTTTGGTGAAACTTAATAATCTAAATAATGAAAATTCAGCAACAATTTATCTGAAGATGGAAAGTTTTAATCCGTGTAGTTCGGTCAAGGATAGAATTGGAGCCGCTATGATTTCTGCTGCTGAAAAAGCAGGATTATTGCAAAAAGGGACAACTATTGTTGAGCCGACTTCGGGTAATACCGGAATTGCACTTGCTATGGTTGCCGCGGCTAAAGGATATAAATGTATTTTGACAATGCCGGATACTATGAGTTTGGAGCGAAGAGCATTGTTGAAATTTCTTGGTGCGGAAATTGTTTTGACTCCTGGCTCGGACGGAATGAAAGGTGCTATTGCAAAAGCCGAAGAGATTTCCTCGCAACCAGATTATTTTATGCCTCTTCAATTTGAAAATAAAGCTAATCCTGAAATCCATATAAACAGTACCGGACCGGAAATTATTGATGATTTGGGCGACATTAATCTTGATGCTTTTGTTGCCGGAGTAGGTACCGGAGGAACAATTAGTGGGGCGGGAAAAGTTTTGAAAGATAAATTTGGATGTAAAATTATAGCTGTGGAACCGGAAGCATCTGCTGTTTTGTCAGGAGGAACACCTGGACCGCACCCAATACAAGGTATCGGTGCTGGATTTATCCCAAAGAATTACAATAGCGGTGTTGTCGATGATATAATTCAAGTCAAAGCAGAAGATTCTATTTTGACTGCTAAAGAACTGGCTAAAAAAGATGGTATTGTAGCTGGTATTTCTTCTGGGGCTAATGTTTGGGCGGCACTTAAAATTGCCAAAGAGCTTGGTCCGGATAAAACAGTTGTAACTGTGATTTGCGACACAGGTGAAAGATATCTATCTACAATGTTATTTGAATAATAATCAATTAATAAAATATGTCGATAATATAAAATATGATAGCAATAATCGAAGATATTAAAGCAATTTTCAGAAATGATCCGGCTTGTAGAAATATAGAATTTCTATTATATCCCGGATTCCACGCAATTACTTTTCATCGGTTTATTCATTTATTGTGGAATGTAAAAATACCATTTCTGCCGAGACTTTTTTCACAGATTAACAGATTTTTGACAGGTCTTGAGATTCATCCGGGAGCTAAAATAGGGAAAGGTTTTTTTGTCGATCACGGAGCAGGTGTTGTAGTCGGTGAGACAACAATTATAGGAGTAAATTGCGTTCTTTTTCATAATGTAACATTAGGCGGAACCGGCAAGCATATTGGCAAAAGACATCCAACCTTGGGCGACAATGTTTTTGTGGGTACTGGTGCCACATTATTAGGTCCTATTAAAGTTGGGGATAATGTTAGAATAGGAGCTAATAGTTTTGTGGTCATGAGAGATGTTCCATCAAATTGTACTGTAACTGGTACACCTGCTATTATTACCAAAAGGGATGGTGAGCATATTCATCTGGAATTACCCAAGACAATTGTTCACGAGAGTCAATTAATGTAAGTTTTAATTACTTACATAATAAATTCACTTTCCCCATAATTATTATGAAAAATTAATTTTGACAGTATCTTTTCTTTTGAATTTGACACTAAAATTAAATGTACAAAAAAGCAAAAAAAAACCTTCCCGAAGGAAGGTTTTAAAAAAAGTAATTATCACTTATTGTTTTTTTCTATTCAATAAATAGCCACCAGCCAAACCAAAAGTGAGAAGGAATAATGTGGCAGGTTCCGGTGCATCGGTAACTACTGTTAAAGAGATACCATCATTCCAGTAATGGCAATCAGGGTCAAAAGCAAATCCGAAATTATTGTTAGAAGCATAATCTATAAATTGTGGAAGAATACCTAAGTCGCCAAAGTTATATGTTAAATCAATACTAGTATAAGTAGGATCAGTATCAGACCATTCATCAATAAGTAAACCTTGTCCATTAAAATAATCATTAATTGTAGGATCACTATCAGGATATACAGCTAATCCCGCAGGAACATCGTTTAACATATGTATGAAAAGTGAGTTTTCCTCATTTGTCCAATTTCTTATGTTGTCGAATTTTAAGGTAACCGATGAAATTTCTTCGTCACCAAAATCCCAATCGATCCCCCAAGTATAAGCTCTGTAATGATCTAAATCATAAGCATCAACCGGATTTGGTTGAAAAACATGAACGGCAGCGTTGCTTGTTACAAAAGCAAATAATAATAGCAAAGCAGTTGTTGTAATTACTTTTTTCATCTAATTTCTTCCACAAATTTGATGTTAAATATATTTATTTAATGATCTAATAAGCAATAAGTGAGCCGAAAATTATCAACTATTGAAAAACAGTAAAGTAAAATGTCTATATACAAGAGTTGCAATAGCTTAATATGAAAATATTATTATTCAATTTTCTATATGTCTGTTATTTATTGAATTATTTAATACTAAAAGTGATTAATAATTGCACAATTAATGCTAAGAAGTTGTTATTATATGGAAAATATTCCCTTAATTTTATACTATTTTTGTGAAAATATTACCTGAACAATTCATTATTTGGTTCGTTTAGTAGATAGATAGTTGGTTGATGAAAATGACCAAGCTACGTGAAGTAGAGAAACAGTTTTATAGCTACGGCATCAATATAAAATTTTCGTAAATATTTAAGAAGTTGTAGGTAGGTTTATGAAAAAAAATTTAAAAACTCAGCTTTTATATTTACTGTTAATGTTTGTATTTATTTCTTCACCGAAAACAGAAATAATTAGTACTAATTATTACAAAGATATTTTTGGGAAAGTTACCCTTAATGATGTTGATGCTCCTGAAGGAACATTAATACAGGTTTTTGATTTGGCTGGTAATCTTCGCGGTAAAGTAGTTACTGAAGACGAGGGTTTTTTTGGACCGATGCAATCATTTTTACCAAATGATGAAATTGTTAATCTTAATTTGTTGCAATTTCAGATTAATGGCATAAATGCTAAGACAGTAAACAGAACGGAATCTGCAAATAAATCAACTTCTACTCTGATTGAAATTAATCTTGAAGCTGAATGTTATGCTAATGATTTTGATTGCGATGGAATTTTAGACAGTGAAGATAACTGTCCCGAGTCTTATAACCCCGAACAGACAGACTCAGACCAGGATGGGGTCGGTAATTTTTGTGATAACAGCCCTTACGGAACTACCTTAAAATGTGATACTCAATGGCCTGATTTTGATGGTATTTGTGCCAATGTTGATAATTGTCCTACTCGTCCTAATGCTGATCAGGCTGATTCTGATAATGACGGTATAGGCGATGTTTGCGATATTTGTCCCAATGATACAATAAATGATCCTGATGGAGACCGTATTTGCGGTGAAGATGATGACTGCCCTTATGTATATACGCCGACCTGCCCCGAATGTATAACTGATAGGGATGGTGATGGATTTGGTAATGTATGTGATAATTGTGAATATGTTTTTAATCCTGAACAAATAGATACTGATGATGATGGAATCGGAGATATTTGTGATAACTGCCTATTTGATTATTACAATGATGCTGATGGTGATGGGATTTGTGGTAATGTGGATAATTGTCCGTTCGATAATAATCCTGAACAAATAGATACTGATGGAGATAAGATAGGTGATCTATGTGATGAATGCCCCAATGATTCTTTAAACGATGGGGATCAAGATGGTATTTGTGCCAATATTGATAATTGTCCTACTCTTCCTAATGCCAATCAGACTGATTTTGATAACGACGGTATAGGTGATGCTTGTGATAATTGTCCTAAAGATTTCAATCCGGACCAGATTGATAATGATGGGGACGGGCGTGGTGCACTTTGTGACTGTAATGATAATGACCCTGAAAATATTATTGTCGTTTGGTATATTGATAAAGACGGC
>QNAD01000164.1 GCA_003641345.1 Candidatus Zixiibacteriota bacterium
CCGGAGACTTACACAGTTTGATAATGTTTCCACCTTTCATAGAAAATATTCTGATTCTAGGTTTACTCTGCTTAATAATTTTCTATCGAAATAGATTATCAAAAGAATTCTTACCCTATCTTTTTTTAATTATTTCATTCACATTAATACTTCTCATCTTAGTTGGACTGACTACTCCTGTTATAGGTGCATTGGTAAGATACAAAGTTCCTGCATTACCATTTTTATTTATCCTGATTTTTTATTTTTTAGATTCTCCTAAAATTATCAAGAAAATCACAAAGCTATTCCTCAAAAAAAAGTAATTTAGAGCCGTAAACAATATAACCTATATAGATGAATAAAATTGCTTTGATTACCGGTGCTACTGCCGGAATTGGTGAAGCCACCGCCCTTTTATTTGCCGAGAATAATTACAATGTTATAATTACAGGGCGTCGGCTCAAAAGACTGGAAAAACTGGAAACAAGAATCATTAGAGACTTTGGAGTTAATGTTCTATCGTTAAACTTTGATGTACGCAAGTACAATGAAGTTGAACACCATTTAAATCATTTACCCGATGAATGGAAAAATATTGATATTTTAGTAAATAATGCCGGATTAGCTTCCGGATTTGGTTCCATCGACCAAGGCAATCCAGAAGACTGGGACAAAATGATTGATACCAATATAAAAGGACTTTTATATGTTTCAAAAATGATAATGCCCTTAATGGTCAAACGCAAACAAGGACATATTATCAATGTTGCATCTATTGCCGGCAAAGAAGTTTATCTTAATGGTAATGTCTATTGTGCCTCTAAACATGCCGTTGATGCTTTGTCGAAAGCAATGCGAATTGACCTGTTACCACACAATATTAAAGTTACCAATATCGCTCCCGGTATGATTGATACGGAATTTTCATTAGTTCGCTATAAAGGCAACAAAGAAAGTGCCGATAATGTTTACAGAGGATTAAAACCTCTCTATGCAAAAGATATTGCCGAAGTAATATATTTTGCCGTTAACCGACCAACTCATGTTAATCTTAATGACATTGTTATTATGCCTACTGTTCAAGCAAATACAAGTCATCTCATACGAAAAGAAAATTAATAATGGAAAATCTAAAATTTGAAATAAAAGAAAACGGAATCGGCATTTTAACACTTTACCGTCCCGAAAAACATAATGCTTTCAATCCTTCATTATTAAAAGAATTATCTACTTTTCTTGACAAAGAAAATAATGATTCTGAATTACGATTACTCATCATTACCGGTAGTGGGGAGAAATCTTTTTCGTCTGGTGTGGATTTAAAAGCCCTTTTAGATTTTAACGACATAGAAGATGCCCGTCAGTTTGCACTTTTACTGGAATCTACTTCTGAGAAAATTTTTAATTTCTCAAAACCGACAATTGCACTTATTAACGGCTACGCCTTAGGTGGCGGCTTCGGTTATTCCTCTGCTTGCGATATGCGCATTATGGTTGATAGTGCTAAAGTAGGATTTCCTGCTATTAAACTTGGTGCTATCCTACCCGTCACTTGCACTTTATACCTAAATGCTCTGATTGGTATCGGTAAAGCTCGCGATTTATTGCTAACAGGCAGATTAGTTGATGCTCAAGAAGCACTAAGCCTCGGAATGGTTAATCGCATTTACCCTATAGAAACCATTTGGGAAGAAACATTCAAAATAGCAGAAACAATTCTCGAAGGAAATGATACAGCCATTACTTACACAAAAAAAACTGTAAATCATACTCTTCTTAAAGAAATTGAAAGTCAAAAACTATATGCTGCCGACAACTTTGCTTATCTCTCACAAACCAAAGAATGGCAAAAACGCATGAATGATTTTTCTAATAAAAAGAAGAAATAATTGTCTTTTTTTTCTCATTTTTCCGTCTTAACCTCTTTTCTTATAGTATCCAAAGAATAATTGTAGTTGTTAATAAAAATATAATAATAATATTCATTTTTTACATATCTTTACCAAAATTTATAAAAAATAAAAAATGAAAACACTAAATTTATTTTCAGTATTTATGATTGTTTCAATAATCTCTTTTGGACAATCCGTAGATCCTTCCGTTATTGCTACAGCAGGTAATTATTCAGAAAATGGGAGTATAGCCGTTAGTTACACTATTGGTCAAACGGTAACTGCAACACTAACAAATGGAGGAATATTAACACAAGGATTTCAGCAGGACAGCTACATCATTGTAGAAATTCCGGAACAATCATCTCAGGAATTCTCGGTAAACATCTACCCCATTCCTACCACTAACGAAATTACAGTGGAATTCAATAGTGATTTCCAAGGTAATGCCAAAATTGCCATTATTGATGAATTAGGCAGAACACTTTCCGAGAAAGATGTGAATACTTCTGTCAACAAAATCTCACTGAACGGATTATCAGAAAGTTACTACTTTTTAAAAGTTTCTTATCTAGGCAATTTTAAAACCTATAAAATTCAAAAAATCAATCAATAATTGATTCGAAATTTTTGATTTTTCCAACATTCTATTATTCAAAAAAACAGTTATGAAAAAATTAATTTTATTCTTCATTAGTTTAATGCTTGTAACCGATATCTTTGCCCAAGCTCCCGAAAGTTTCACCTATCAAGCTATTGTCCGAGACAATTTAGGAAATCCACTTGGAGATACAAGTGTTACTTTACAATTTAACATATTACAAGGCAGTGCTACAGGGACAACAGTTTATTCTGAAAATAAAGTCACAACAACTAACGGTTTCGGATTGATAAACTTACAAATTGGTCAGGGAACGGTTAATTCCGGTAATTTTTCAACAATTAACTGGGGAAACAATTTATATTTCTTAAACATCCTATTGGATCAAGGAAGTGGATTTGTTGATATTGGAACTCAGCAGTTTATTTCTGTCCCCTATGCCATGTATGCAAAAAGTTCCGGAGGCATCAGTGCTGCAGGAAATACAGGCAATGTTCAGTTTAACGATGGTAGCAGTTTAGGTGCTAACCCTGATTTTCATTGGGATAATGCAGGCGAACAACTTGGTATTGGAATTACTAACCCTAACGGAAGATTAGTTATACAACAAGATGCCAATGCCAACGACACAGTCCCAATTCTGGAAGTAAAAAACAAATTAGGACAAACTATTTTTGTCGTTTACCCAGACAGTGTACATATTTTCATTGACGATGACAACACAAAAGGTGTACTTAAAGGCGGATTTGCAGTTAGTGGTAGAAGCGGAACCAAAGCAGTAACCAATGATTTTCTTTTGGTTAGACCGGATAGCACACGGATATGGACAAGAGACACAATGGCAGGATTTGGAGTTAGAAATATTGGATCAGGATATGAAAACAGTTATTTACAACTAACTCCCAATAACTATTTTATAGGACATGATGCGGGCGTAAATAATACCACAGGACTTTACAACACATTTATTGGATTTGAAAGTGGCGTAGAAAATACAGTAGGTGAAGAAAACATCTTTTTAGGATTTGAAAGTGGTTGGTCAAACATTAGTGGGTTTGATAATGTATTTCTTGGTAATGGAAGCGGTTACACAAACTCCACCGGACACGAAAATGTTTTTATTGGAAACTGGTCAGGTTATTCTAATGACACAGGTGTTTACAATGTTTTTATTGGGAATAATACAGGTCATGCAAATACAATAGGAAGTTCAAATGTCTTTATCGGCGATGCTGTTGGAGAAGGTAATACTACAGGTGACGGAAATGTTTTTATTGGCGATTGGGCAGCAGCAAACAATACCGATGGAAGCTATAATATTTGCTTAGGAAACAATGCAGGTTGGTCGAATACAATAGGTAATTTTAATATTTTTTTGGGAGATGAAAGCGGATATTCAAATTTAAACGGTAATGACAATGTATTTATTGGTGATGGCTCAGGACATGCCAATACCTCCGGCAACAACAATTTATTCTTTGGCTCTGAAACAGGAATATCAAACACAACAGGAAATTACAATATCTTTTTAGGTTCTGAAGCAGGATATTCAAATATTAGCGGAGTCGAGAATATATTTTTAGGACAGGAAGCCGGATGGTCTAACACTAATGGAAATGGAAATCTATTCTTAGGCAGCTATTCCGGATATTTAAACGCATCTGGCATTTACAATACTTTTATCGGCTATGAAGCAGGATATAATACACTAGGAGATTCTAATGTTTTTATCGGATATAATGCAGGAGCTAATGAAATAGGTTCCAACAAATTATACATAGAAAACTCTGATGATTCTGCACCGCTTATTTATGGCGATTTTAGTACGGATGAGGTTCAGATTAATGGAGACCTTTGTTATACAGGAACTTTCAGTGCTTGTTCAGATAAGAGGTACAAGAAAAACTTGAAACCAATTAGCAATGTCTTATTTAATTTGAAAAACATTAACAGCTATTATTATAATTGGAAAATTAAAGAATTTCCAAACATGGCTTTTACAAACCGGAAACAAATTGGTGTTATTGCACAAGATATCGAAAAATATTATCCGGAACTTGTAAAAACAGATGCTAATGGCTACAAGTCTGTTGATTATTCAAAATTATCAGTAGTTTTGTTAGAAGCAATCAAAGAACAACAACAACTCATTGATGAACTAAGAAATTCCAATTCAGCATTAATGACAAAAAATCAAAACAACAAGAGTTTGATTGAATCTCAAAATGCACGAATCACCAAAATTGAAAACCTACTGGATTACAGTGTGAAAAAATAATTTAACTAATCTAAAATAAATAATCATGAAAAAAACCATCATTTTCTTTGCAGGACTATTACTTTCAATAGTAATCTTTGCTCAAGCTCCGGAACGATTCTCGTATCAAGCAATTGTCCGTGATAATACAGGACAGCCCTTAACAAATGCAGCGGTTACCGTGCAGTTTAATATCTTGCAGGGTAGTGCCACAGGAACAACGGTATATTCCGAAAATCATTCCGAAACAACCAACGACTTCGGACTGGTCAATATGCAAATCGGTGCAGGAATAGTCAATTCAGGAACATTTTCCACAATTGATTGGGGTGGCGATGCCTATTACCTGAATATTCAAATTGACCAAGGTAGCGGATTTGTGGATATGGGAACCCAACAATTTATTTCCGTACCATATGCCATGTATGCCAAGAGTGCCGGTTCATCAGGTGTAGCAGGAAACACAGGCGATGTACAATTAAATGATAA
>QNAD01000165.1 GCA_003641345.1 Candidatus Zixiibacteriota bacterium
CCTCATTTGCCTAAAACCGGACTAGTCAAAGCATTTAAGCTGATTTCAACCTCCGGTGCATACTGGCGAGGGGATGAAAACCGGATAATGCTTCAGAGAATATACGGTATTTCTTATCCCAAAAAAGCAATGCTTGAAGATTATCTCTATCGCTTGGAAGAAGCAAAAAAAAGAGATCATCGCATACTCGGGAAACAGATGGAGCTGTTTACTGTTACCGAAGAAGTTGGTGCAGGCTTGATTCTATGGTTACCTAAAGGTGCCAGAGTTAGAAATGAAGTTGAAAATTTCTGGCGAGAAGAACATTTTAAATACGGTTATGAATTGGTTTATTCACCTCATATAGCCAATAGGGAATTATGGAAACGAAGTGGCCATACCGATTTTTATAGTGAAGATATGTTTGGCTCAATAGATGTAGATAATCAACAATATCAGCTTAAACCAATGAATTGCCCTTTCCATATCAATATGTATAAATCCAAATTATGGTCTTACCGTGATTTGCCGCTAAGATGGGCGGAATTGGGGACTGTTTATAGGTTTGAAAAATCCGGAGTACTTCATGGTTTAATGCGGGTACGCGGTTTTACTCAGGATGATGCTCATCATTTTGTGGCTCAGGAAAATATGGAAGAAGAGTTGGTCTGGCTATTGGATTTTTGTATTCATATCTTGAAATCATTTGGTTTTGTCGATTATGATATATTTCTCTCTACTCGTCCTGAAAAAGCTATTGGAGATCCAGAAGATTGGAATCGGGCTGAAGCTGGATTACGTTCATCACTCGATAAGGCAGGGCTTACTTATCAGGTTGATGAAGGTGGCGGAGCATTTTATGGTCCTAAAATTGATATTAAAATTAAAGACGCTTTGAACCGTAGTTGGCAGTGTTCAACGATTCAGTTCGATTTTTCCTTGCCTGAGCGGTTTGATTTGTATTATATAGATAAAGAAGGTAACCGAAAACGACCGATTATGATTCACCGAGCTTTGCTTGGTTCTATCGAAAGGTTTTTTGGTGTACTGATTGAACATTATGCCGGTAATTTTCCTCTCTGGTTGGCACCTGTACAAGTTAAGGTACTGCCTATTACTGATGCTTTTAATGGTTATGCCGAAGAAGTAGTTAAGAGATTAAAAGCCGCCAATATCAGAGTTCAGCTTGATGATCGTTCCGAAAAAGTCGGAGCTAAAATAAGAGAGGCTGAGATTCAGAAAGTGCCGTATATGTTTATAGTTGGTGCTAAAGAAGTTGACTTGAAAACTGTTGCCGTCAGAAAACATGGTGACGGCGATCAAGGCGCTAAAACAATTGAAGAATCTGTCTCTTTTTTGAAAAAAGAGATTGAAGATAAAATAAGTAAATAAGATTTTTTTAAGGAGGACTTCATAAGTAATAAAAGTCATCGGATCAACCATAAGGTTCGGGTTTCGCCCGTAAGGTTGATTGGACATGAAGGTGAACAGGTCGGTATTGTTCCGGTCGAAGAAGCTTTAAAGAGAGCTGAATCTGTGGGAATGGATTTAGTCGAAGTTTCGCCAAATAGTCGCCCGCCGGTTTGTCGAATTCTTGATTATGGCAAATTTAAATATGAGATTGCCAAAAAAGACAAACAGGCTAAGAAAAAACAGCATTCTCTTCAAATGAAAGAAATGCGTTTTCGGCCTAAAATTGATGAACATGACTTTCAGTTTAAGACAAAACATGTTCGTGAATTTTTATTGGCTGGGAATAAGGTTAAAACTTTTGTTATGTTTCGTGGTCGTGAGATGGCTTACCAGGAATTTGGTAAAAAAGTGTTAGTTAGAGTTATTGAAGAATTGTCAGATGTAGCTGTTGTTGAACAGCAACCGAAAATGGAAGGTCGTCATATGAATATGGTTTTAGTTCCTTCCGCTGAGGTTATGCGAGAGATTAGAAAAACAAAAGCTGAAAAAGTGAATAAAAAGGCTGAAGAAAAACGTAAATCTGCTGACCATAAAGATACTGATGATACTGAAGTTCTTAAAGAAGTTGAAAGCGTTGAAAATTCTGAGCAAGAAAAAATATAGAATAATAATAAAGGAATTGTAATGCCGAAGATGAAAACAAAAAGGGGTGCTGCTAAAAGATTCAAAAAAACAGCATCTGGGAAAATCAAAAGAAGTAAGGCTTATAAAACTCATATTATGACTAAAATGAGTCCAAAAAGAACCCGTAAATTGCGTAAGCCGACTTTGGTTTCGGCGTCTGACATGAAACAAGTCAGTCGCATGTTACCTTATTAAACCGGAAATAGGAGTTATAGAAAATGCCACGCTCAAAAAATAATGTTGCTGCCCATAAGCGCCATAAAAAAGTACTTGATAAAGCCAAAGGTAATTTCGGTGGAAGAAGTAAACTCTATCGCACTGCCTTAGAAACAGTCAATAAAGGACTGAAATACGCTTATCGTGATCGTCGTAACAAAAAACGTGAATTTCGCAGATTGTGGATTATCCGTATTTCTGCCGCGGCTAAAATGTGTGATACCAATTATTCATGTTTCATGAATGGTCTTAAAAAAGCCGGTGTGAATCTTGACCGCAAAATGCTTGCAGATATTGCCGCAAGAGATATGGCTACTTTTGAAAATTTAGCCAAAATGGCTTCTGGAAATTAAATCTAAAAGATAATTATGGCTCTTTTGGATAATGTTTCTAAGATAAAGCAAGAAGCAATCGATCGAATCAGTAATGCTGACTCGGTCGATTCTCTTAATGAGGTCAGAGTGAAATATCTCGGACGCAAAGGGGAGCTAACGGCTATTTTAAAAGGGCTGAAAGATTTATCTCCTGACGAAAAGAAAGCTGTTGGTGCGGAAGCTAATAAAACCAGACAATTTCTTGAAGAACAAATTTCAATTGCTCAGGTTAAACTTTCTACCGAGAAAACAGACTCAGCCTTTGATCCAACTTTGCCGGGGACTGCTCCAAGGCAAGGTGCAGTTCATATTATTAATCAGGTGATTGACCAAATCTGCCATACTTTTCATGGTATGGGTTTTGAAATAGCTCGCGGTCCGGACATTGAAACTGATTTTTATAACTTCGAAGCATTAAATTTCCCCGATGACCATCCGGCTCGTGATATGCAGGATACTATGTTTGTCGAAGGTGACCGATTGCTGAGAACGCATACAACCCCGGTACAAATTCGTGAACTTATGAAGGGAAATCCTCCTGTTAAAATTATAGCTCCGGGAAGAACATATCGCCATGAAGCTATTTCCACTCGGGCACATATTGCTTTCCATCAGGTTGATGGTTTTCTGGTTGATGAGCATGTAACGATGGCTGATATGAAAGGAGCTTTGGTTGCTTTCTGTAAAGCCTTTTTTGGTGAAGAATTAAAACTGAAATTCCGCCCATCGTTTTTTCCTTTTACGGAACCTTCGGCAGAGGTTGACATTTCCTGTTTTCTGTGCAAAGGGAAAGGTTGCCAGCTATGTAAATATTCCGGTTGGCTCGAAATATTAGGTTGTGGAATGATTGACCCCAATGTACTAATCAAGACCGGACACGACCCTGAAAAATATACTGGTTATGCTTTTGGTATGGGGGTGGAACGTATTGCAATGTTGAAATATAAAATTACTGATATCAGACTTTTCTTTAATAATGATATCAGATTCTTAAGACAGTTTGAATAATTATGAAAATATCATATAAATGGCTTTTGGAGCTGACCGGACTTGATTTGCCGGTCGAAGAAGTAGCTGAACGATTAACCCTCTGTGGAACTGCCTGTGAAGATATTGAAGCGACTGCTGAGTATATGGATAAAGTCGTAGTAGGTCAGATACTTGAGATTAAACCAGTTGAAGGTGCAGATAAAATTAAGCAAACAAAAGTTGATGTCGGTTCTGAACAACTTGATATAATTTGTGGTGCACCTAATATTGAAGTTAACCAAAAAGTCCCGGTTGCTCTGATTGGAGCAAAATTAACCGGTGGCTTTATGATTAAAAAAGCCAAAATTCGGGGAGTAGAATCTTTTGGAATGATTTGCTCGCAGAAAGAACTTGGTATTTCAGATGACCATTCTGGGATTTGGGTGCTTGGCGAGGATGCCAAAATAGGCCAGGCATTGGCTGAATATCTTGATTATGATGATTATATCCTAACATTTGAACTTACTCCCAATAGAGCTGATTCCACTTCGGCAATAGGTATTGCCCGTGATTTAGCCGCTTTGGCAGAAGTTGAACTGATTCGCCCTGAAATCAAAATTAATGAGGCAAAAGAAAAAGCGGAAGATTTTATAAGGGTAAGTTCTGATGATCCTATTGCCTGTCCAAGGTATGCGGCTCGAATTATTAAGAATGTGAAAGTAGGACAGTCGCCTTGGTGGTTACAAAAGAAAATTATAACTGCTGGTATGAGGCCTATTAATAATATTGTGGATATTACAAATCTGGTTATGCTTGAGATTGGACACCCGCTTCATGCTTTTGATTTGAAACAGTTTGGCTCTGACGAAGTTGTTGTGCGAATGGCAAAAGATAAAGAGCATTTCAAAACTCTTGATGGCAATGACCATGAATTAACTTCTGAAGTTATTCTTATTACTAATGGGAAAGAAGCTGTAGCGGCTGGTGGTGTGATGGGTGGTCTTAATTCAGAAGTAGAAGATAATACAACTGAAATATTATTGGAAGCGGCGTATTTTAACCCATCAATGATTAGAAAAAGCCGTAAATTACTTGAGTTGGTAACAGAATCATCAACAAGATTTGAAAAAGGAGCAGATCCAAACCATGGTCTTGAATTTGCCATAAATAGAGCGGCTTACCTGTTTCAGGAATTATGCGGAGGAGAAGTTCTCGAAGGCATAGTTGATTACTATCCTAATAAAATTGAACCAAAAGAAATTTCGCTCAGACCAAAGCGGTGCAATGATATTTTAGGGATTGAGATACCAAAGCAGAAAATGGTTGATATTCTAACCAATCTTGAGCTAAAAGTTGAAGCAAGTGACCCTATTAAAGTTTGGGCGCCAACTTTTCGTCCGGATCTTGAACGTGAGATTGACCTGATTGAAGAAGTTGGTAGGATAATTGGATACGGCAATATTCCCGATTCGGAAACTAATATTGGGGCGTTGTTTACGCCTACTCACTTCGAGGATAGCTTTAAGTCTGAATTGCGGACAGTTTTGACTGGTTGTGGATTTGATGAAATTTTAG
>QNAD01000166.1 GCA_003641345.1 Candidatus Zixiibacteriota bacterium
TGCCGTAATAAATATGATTCAAAAAGAGATTTTAAAAAAAGTTCGTAGAATTGAAATTCGAACTAAAAAACTTGTAAATGATCTGTTCTCGGGAGAGTACCACTCAACTTTTAAAGGTCAGGGGATGGAATTCGAGGAAGTGCGTCAGTATGAACCGGGAGATGATATCCGCCTGATTGATTGGAATGTGACTGCCCGCACCGGATATCCGCATATTAAAAAATTCAAAGAAGAACGGGAGCTTTCTGTAATTCTTCTTTTTGATGCATCTTCGTCAGGTCAGTTTGGAACAAAAGATAGATTCAAAAATGATACTGCCGCAGAGATGTGTGCTCTTTTGGCTTTTTCCGCTATTAAAAATAATGATAAAGTAGGTTTGATTATTTTTACTGACCAGATTGAACTGTTTATCCCACCTAAAAAAGGGAAGTCTCACGTACTGCGGTTAATTAGAGAAATTTTGTATTTTCATCCTAAAGGAACCGGTACTGATATCAGTGGTGCGATGGAATATTTCAGTAAGGTTATTAAGCGAAAATCTGTTGTTTTTTTGATATCTGATTTTCTTTCGGACGGTTTTTTTAAGCCGATGCAGATTGCCAATAATAGACATGATGTGATAGCAGTCAAAATCACTGACCCAAGAGAAATGAGTTTTGATAATATTGGTATGATAGAGCTTGAAGATGCTGAGACCGGCGAGGTTTTTTTAATTGATACCGGCTCAAAAAAATTCAGAAAAGAATTTTCAGCTAAAGCGAACGAAAATAATATGTTATTGAAAAAAGGCTTTCAGCTTATCAATCTCGATTTTATTAATATTAGAACCGATCAGCCATATATTTTACCATTAATAAATTTCTTCAAAATGAGAGAGAAAAGACATTAGATGTATAAGAAATTTATAATATTATTACTTTTAGTAATATTTAGCTTTTTATCCTGTATGGAATCAACCAGCCCAGTAGATATTGAGTTGCATAAAAAACTTGCAGGAGAACTTAGAGATAACAAATTATTTATTGCGGCTATTGATGAATATAAAAAAATACTTGGTGATAATTCGCTGGAATTTAAAACCAGGGCGAATATCAATTATTTGATTGGTAAATTATATTTTGAAGATTTAAAAGATTATGAGAACGCCGCCGCTTACTATGTGAGAGCAAGGTCTTTAGACCCCGATGCATCTTATAGCTCTACTGCTAATAAAAATTTAGTTGCTTCTTTTGAGAAAATGGGGCGTATGCTTGATGCCAAACGACAGCTAAATCAACTAACAGATATAGATGCCAAGCCCAAAAAGACTGGCGATGTTGAAGTTGCACGAGTGGGGAACAGCCCAATCTGGCTTTCTGAGATTGAACAGGAGATACAAAAATTATCCCCTGAATTACAAAAACAGCTTATACACAAAGAAGCAAAACTTAATTTTATCCATAACTATGTTGGAATGGAATTGATGTATCGGGCGGCTGTTAGAGAAAATTATATTGAAGATGAAGCTGTGAAAATAAAACTTCGTGATTTAGAAAAACAGATTCTTGTGGATAAATATGTAGCTGAGAAAGTTATTCCGAATGTTAAAATTGATTCTATGGATGTAATTAATTTTTATTCATCAAGGAAATCCACAGCTTACAAAGATGCCCCTTATGATTCTGTGAAGACTCAAGTCTTTATGGATTATCAAAGAGAAAAAATGGAAACTGCTTATAGCGAGTATTTACAGTCTCTTGCGGAAGTAGAAAAAGTTAAATTTTTTGATGATAACGTGAAATAAAAATGAAAATATTAAAAACATATATCATATTTCTGTCTATAATTGTTATTTCATGTAGCTGTTTTGCTCAGGTTCCGGCAGATACGGTTAATTCTTTACCGGGGATTGAAATTGTTACATCGGTTGACCGCTCTGAGGTTTATATCGGTGATTTGATTAATTATAAGATTGAAATAATTTATGATTCTACCTATGAGTATCTACCTTCGCCGCTTGGAGCAAATTTAGGCGGTTTTGATGTTAAGGATTACCAACAGGATAAAAATTCGATTTTACCGGATGGAAGAAAAAAAACGGAATCAGTTTTTTCACTATCTACTTTTACGACAGGTGAATATATAATACCGCCTGTTCCAGTTGGATTTATGCTTCCTGATAGCACTCAGAAAGTAATGTTTTCAGAGTCTGTACCTATCAATGTTAAGTCGATGCTTGAAAATGCAGGTGATTCGGTTGATATAAAACCTTTAAAACAGCAGTATGAATTTGAATTTGACTGGACGCAATATATAATATGGGGGACGGTTGCATTTTTTGTTTTATTATTAGGCGGGTACTTTCTTTATCGTAAATTTAGAAGCAAAGATGAACAAGAAGAGATTTTAGATAAGCGTCCGCCTTGGGAAATTGCTTTTGAGCAGATGGTGCTTCTCAAACAAAAAGGTTTACTCGAGCAAAACTTATTCAAGCAGTATTATATTGAGCTTACGGAAATCTCACGGACGTATCTGGGTAAAATGTTTCAAGTTAATGTAATTGATATGACTACAGAAGAATTTTTGGAAAGTTTTGTTGATATCAGTTTACCGCATGATCTGTTTGACCGAAATAAAACATTTTTACAGTACGCTGATTTGATTAAATTTGCTAAATTGAAACCGGAAAACGACCGGATGAACAGGGATTATGATTTTGTCTATGAGTTAATAGAATTGATTCGTGTTGATTATGAAAAAAAACAACAAGCGGAACTTCAAAAAAGTAAACAACCGAAAAATAAAGTTGAGGTAGGAGGTAGTGATGGATAATATAGAATTTTCCGGACTGTCTCTGAATATTTTTGACATTTATATACCGGCATTGATTATATTTATTGTAGGTGGCTTGTTAGTTCTATCAATGATAGCTTATTACTTGAGAAAAAAAAGATTCAAATCTGCAACTATAAAATACTCCGATATCAGAATTGTTAAACAAGCCGGCCGTACCAAAAAACAAAAATTAAGATTTATTCTAACTGTTTTGAGATTAACTGCTGTCATATTATTGATTGTCGCTTTTGCCCGTCCGCGAAGTGGCACTGAATATCAGGAAGTTACATCAGAAGGTATCGATGTTATGCTTCTTTTGGATGTGTCATCGTCGATGCAAGGAGAAGATTTTAAGCCTAACAACCGTTTGTATGTCGCTAAAGAAGAAATTAAGAATTTTATTAATAAACGTCTTAATGACCGTATCGGTTTGGTAGTATTTGCCAGATATGCTTATACACAATGTCCGCTTACAACAGATTATGGCGTACTTCTGAATTTTGTAGATCAGGTTGATTTTGGATTGGTGGAAGATGGGACAGCTATTGGAATGGCTATAGCAACTGCCGTCAATCGTTTGCGCGAATCTGAATCAGAATCGAAAATTATAGTTTTGCTCACCGATGGTGATAACAATGCCGGTGAGATTGATCCTATCACGGCGGCTAATTTGGCGGCAGCATTTGACATTAAGATTTATACTATTGCAGTTGGGAAAAAAGGAAATGTAATGTTCCCATATCAGGATCCTTTGTTTGGAAAACGATATGTATATCAGCCAACTAAAATTGACGAAAAATCATTAAAGGAAATTGCCGCTAAAACGAATGGGGAATACTATCGTGCCCGAAGCGGTGAAGAGTTGGAACAAATTTACGGAATAATAGATAAAATGGAAAAAACGGAAATTGAAGTTGCTTCGCACATTCAATATAAAGAACTATTTCATTATTTCGGGTTTTTAGGGATGTTTCTTTTGATATTGGAGATTATTTTGGCTAACACTTATTTCAGAAAATTACCGTAGGAGAATATAGATGCGTTTTGCCGCTCCCGAAAATTTCATAATTTTAGCAGGCGTGTTAGTCCTTGCGATGTTTATGTTCTATTCTCTGGCACGTAAAAAGAAATTATTGAAAATGTTTGGTGACCTTCCGTTGATCATGAAAAACTCACCCTATATTTCTTTCGCCAGACAAAGAACCAAAGCAATCCTATTGATAATTGCTTTAATTTTTCTGACCATAACATTAACCAGATTACAGTTTGGAACTCATCTTGAAATGTTAGAAAGAGAAGGGCTTGATATAGTTGTTGCTATTGATGTCTCGAACTCAATGATGGTCAGGGATATGAAACCAAGCCGTTTGGAAAAAGCCAAATTGGAAATTTTGGGAATCATTGAAAGATTAAAAGGGGATAGGATATCGTTGGTTGCTTTTGCAGGACAAGCATTTATTCAATGTCCATTGACATTAGATTATTCAGCAGCTAAATTTTTGTTAAGTGCTATCGATCATTCATCGGTAAGTGTGCAAGGTACATCGCTGACAGCGGCTTTGGAAGTAGCGTCAAAAGCATTTAATCAACAAGAGAAAAAACATAAAGTGCTACTACTGTTAACCGATGGCGAAGATCATGAGGGAGGTATTGAAGATGCCGCCGAAGAAGCCAGTAAGCAGGGGATAAAAATTTACACAGTCGGCATCGGAAATCCTGCTGGAGAGCCAATTCCGGTTTTGGACCGTAATGGCACTCAGGTTGGATTTAAAAAGGATGGTAATGGTGATGTTATTGTCTCACGACTTGACGAAACTACACTTCAGAAAATTTCTCTAACTACCGGGGGCAAATATTATCATGCAACTTCCGGCGAAATAGAGCTTGATAGAATATTTGATGAGATTTCTACATTAGAGAAAAAAGAACTCGAAGGTACTCTGGTGACAAAATATGATGACCGATTCCAATTTCCGCTGTTGTTGGTAATTCTTTTAGTTGTAGGTGAATTTTTCCTGCCAGAAAGAAAAAAAACAATCGGAGGTGATAATGCTTAACAAAATACTGTTTGTTTTTGTAGCTTTATTATTTTTTTCAGCTAACATTACTGCCGAAGATTATAGGTCTCTTGTTAAAAAAGGGAATGAGTCGTTTAAACAAAATGATTATAAGAAAGCTATGGAATATTACCGCAATGCCGAAACGGAAATACCTGAATCTCCGGAATTAAATTACAATATTGGTAGTACTCTGCACAAAGAAGGTAAATTTGAGGAAGCTGTGGAAATGTTAAATAATTCCCTTAGAACTACAGATATAAATTTGGAATCTTCAGCTCATTTTAACCTTGGTAATACACATTTTAGGATGCAGGATTATCAGAA
>QNAD01000167.1 GCA_003641345.1 Candidatus Zixiibacteriota bacterium
AAAAACGGGAAATCATTTGAATCAGGGAAAATCGTCCATGAAGACGGGACAGTTTTAGGCGAGCATAAGGGTACAGCTCTGTTTACAATCGGTCAGCGTAAAGGCATGGGTATTTCCTACCCAACACCTCTTTATGTCAAAGAGATTAACACTAAAACAAATCAGGTAATTGTCAGCGATAACGATTCTCTGTTTTCTTCAGAGCTTATTGCAGAAAATGTTAATTGGGTGGGGATGGAGCCCAAAGAAGGTTCTTTTAGTGCTGATGTTAAAATTCGTTACCTTCATCCCCCAAGCTCGGCGAAATTGGAATGTATTTTAGATAACAGAGTTAAAATAACTTTTGATGAACAGCAACGGGCTATAACACCGGGACAATCGGTTGTATTTTATGATAATGATATCCTTCTCGGCGGGGGAGTGATTGCATAAGTCATTGGTTTAATATTGCTTTAATTGTTTTTATTAGCTTATGAAAAAGTATTATTTTAGAAAATTCATAATTTTATCTCTCCTTTTTTTTGTATCGCCAATTACAAGAAATGTCAATTCGAAATCTGTGAATAAAGAAGCATTTGGGTTTTTTACTTTAAGAAGTCAGTCTCCGGTACAGCAACTTCGATTTAGTATTCAACATCATTATCCTTGGATTGTTGGTAAACATGAGAAATCTTTTTACGTCTCACATAATTGGAAAAATATTTGGATGTATAAAGAGAATCATTATTTGATTGATGCAGAGATCCATGAATTAACATTTAGGGGGGCTTTAGGATTATGTGAAAATTTTGAATTATCACTAGAAATTCCTCTGAGATATACATCGGGGGGAATCCTTGATAATATGATTGAGGAATTCCATAATATTATGGGGATTGGCAATGCTAACCGTGAAGATTTCGAACAAAATAAATTTAATTTTGAATTCAATCTTGGTGGTACGGAAGATTGCTGGCGTAAAACAGGGGCAGAACAGATTGGATGGAGTGTTGGTAATGGAGTATTTGGATTAAGTTATGATTTAACAGATTTATTTAACAATGAGTTAAGTGCTGTTTTTACATTTAACTTAAAACTACCCACTACAACGAGAACAAAATTTTTTGAAACTCAGGCAATAGATATCGGGATGTCAGCATCTTTTCTTAAAAGTTATAAATCATTTCATTTTTACCTTAGTCCGGGGGCGGCGTATTTTAAGGACAAAGCTATTGTTGGAATAGAAATTAATCAATGGCACTTAAGTAATCTAATTGCGCTTGAGTATCATAAATTTAATAGTAAGAATTCTTGGATTATTCAAATGTTAAGTGAAAACGGTACAGCTAAGAGTTTTTCTCAATTTTCTGAAAATACTTATGAAGTATTAATCGGGTACAAATACAGGATAAATGAAAAAGTATTATTTGAAATTGCAGTTTTGGAAAACGCTTTTTATTTTAATAACAGTCCTGATTTTGGTCTCCATCTGGCATTGCAGAAATATATTTGTGAATAATATTAAACTATTGACTCGCATTCGAGTATCTTTTAATATTATTCTAACAGTTCAATTTTCACAAAGGAGATAAATTATGCCAAAGGCTACTTTTTATGGACATGCATGTGTTGCTATAGAAAACGATAATCATAAAATTATTATCGACCCGTTTCTTACAGGTAATTCGTTAGCGGCAATTAAAGCTGAAAACGTTGAAGCCAGTCATGTGTTAATCACTCATGGTCACGGAGATCATATTGGTGATAGCATTGAGATTGCTAAAAGAAATAACGCCACGATTATTGCAAGTTTTGAATTAGCTAATTTATGTGCCAAAGAAGGAGTGGAGATTCATCCGATGCATATCGGTGGTGGATTTGATTTCGATTTCGGGAGAGTGAAATTAACAATTGCTCATCATGGCGGTGGGTATGGCGAAGATGCATCAATTTACACAGGACCGCCGGTAGGCTTTTTGGTTACAATGGACAACAAAACTCTTTATCACCCCGGCGATACAGGTTTGTTTTATGATATGAAACTTATTGGTGAAATGAATAAGATTGATTTGGCATTTTTACCTATTGGAGATAATTTTACGATGGGAATTGATGACGCTGTCAAAGCGGTAGAATTCATCAAACCCAAAAAAGTTGTTCCTATCCATTATGATACTTTCCCGATTATTGAGAAAAAGCCGGAAGAATTTGCGGATAAAGTAACTGATAGTGAAGTTGTTATTTTGAAGCCGGGTGAAAGTATAGAATATTAAATTATTTTTTTGAACTCTTTTTAATTGATATAATTATACAGGAAAGATATTATTGGTTAGTTGGTATAATGAGTAGGTCAAAATCCTTGTGCTTACAGTTATTCTTGGTAGGGTTTTGATATTTTGATTCTGGTAAAAGTTTAAAGAGAGTTTGGATATATGAAAAAATTAATGAAAATATCAGCTTGGTTATTAGGCATTATAGTTGGCTTGCTGATTCTGTTAGTTATTGGGTTTAAACTGTTTTTTCCGCAGGAAAAAGTAAAAAACATTGCTATTGAGCAAGGTTCTGAATTATTGGGACGTGATATTACTATTGGTGAATTAGACATTTCTATATGGGGTGGGCTTGGTTTAAAGTTGGTCAATGTAGCAATCAACAATCCTGAAGGGTTTAAATCAGGTGCTCTATTGACGGCTGAAAATATTGATTTGAAATTATATCTAATACCGTTAATTAAGGGTGATATTAAAATTAATAGGTTAGTTGTCAATAGCCCTGTCATTAGAATGGAAAAATTAGCAGATGGATTGAATAATTATAACTTTACAAAAATGGAAGAGAAAGTTCCTGAAGAAATCACCGACCAATTGACTCCCGAGACAAAAGCAGCTTCTGTTGCTGTAAGTTTTGATCAGTTCGAAATTGAAGATGGGCAAATATATTTTCAAAATGATAGCACGGGATTGAATTTAAGTTTGAAAAATATATCTTTGACGACATCACTCAAAAATGACAAAAGCGGTATTTATAATTCAGCAGGAAAAATAAAAGCAGATTCTCTTATTATTGAATCTGACAAGAACATTCCATCTTTGTCGTTTAATTTGAATTATTTGGCTGAATATAATTTTTCTGAAAGCTTATTGAAAATCAAAGAAGCTGATTTGAATATAAACCAAATTCAATTATCATTAAGCGGTAAATATTCGCATGCCTTAGATGATAACTTTGCTCAGTTTAATATTAAATCAAATCAAATTCAACTCAGTGAGTTTGTCAGTTTTCTCCCCGATGAAAAAAGAACTTTGCTTGACGATTATACTTTTGACGGTTTTTTTGAGTTGGATGCAGACATTGAATATAATCCACAAGCGGATGAATCTTTGAGTTATTCGGGAGTTGCAACAATCAGGGATATGAAATTAAGTCAAAAAGAAATTCAGGGAGAACTTAATTTTGAACAGGCGTTGATTGATTTTGAACCAAACAGCCTTCGGTTGAATATCGAAAAAGCATCTTTTGACAATAAACCACTCAAGGGGCATTTAACATTAACCGATTTTGAAAATCCTTCCGTAAATGGAATTATTGCCGGTACTTTAAATTTGGCTTTTGTGAAACCATTTATCCCGCCGGAGTTGGAAATCGATTTAGCCGGAAAAGCACAGTTGGATGTTAAAGTTGTGGGTAATATTAAGCCTTTGGAGAAACTTGATTTTTCCGGCAATGTATTAATTGAAGATGGTTACTTTAATGCTCCTCAAATTCCGGAACCATTGGAAAGTTTTTATTTTGATGCTTATTTTGATAGAGATTTAACCAAAATTAAAAATACTCGTGGTAAAATAAAATCTGGAGAATTTTCTTTTGAAGGTCGCATCAACCATCTTATACCTTACTTGCTTGCTGATACTGTTCAGGTTAAAGAAATGGATGTTATGATTGATGGTAACTTCAAGGGTATATTGGATCTAAGTATTATTAATCAATATCTGCCCCCAAAAGGAAACCCGAAATTAACCGGTAAGTTTGATACGGATTTAACTCTTAGTGGCTCTAGTAAAACACCTGAGAAAATTATAAAACAGGGAGTTTTTAAAATTACCGATGGGCAGTATCAGGATGATTTGCTTCCTGAACCGGTAGAATCTTTTGAAACAATTCTGAAAATTAATCCAGATACAATAACAGTTGAAATGATGGATGTAATATTTACTTCCAGTAATGTTTCTTTTGCCGGAAAAATTTCTAATCCGTTTCCTTATTTGCTTCCGTTTGATGATGTTGATAGAAGTAATATAAAAAAACCATTATTCACTTTTAATTTGAATTCAACAAAATTTGATATTGATAAACTCTTTCCTGAAGTAACTCCCGGAGCCGGAACTAATCGGACTTCGTTACCCGAAGATTCTATCTCAATGTTGATTCTTCCTGATATAAACGGGTTGGGAAAATTTGATGTTGATACTCTTATTTACAGCAAGGTGGAATTCAGTAATATCAATGGTGATGTAAAAATAGCCGACCGTAAAATTATATGCTATGATGTAACCGGTATGGCATATACTGGCAAGGTTGCTGGTGAAACGACAATAGATTTGAATAATTTTGACAACCCTCATTATATTGGAAAATTTGATGCGTCGCAAATCGAAGCTGATGATTTTATCGATCGTTTTAGTAAATTCGGTGGGCATCTATACGGGAAAATTGATATCAAGGGAAGCTATGATGCTTTTGGATGGGACCCTGAATCTTTTCTTAATTCTCTTTCGATGAGTTCCACAATGTCTATGAAAGAGGGGAAAATGATTACTTCCGGTTTTGCTTATAATGCCATGAGTTCATTAGCCTCGAAAATTGGTGAGTCATTTGAATCCGAACAGGTGATTCGGAATATGTGGACTAATGTGGAAGTTAAAGACGGGAAAGTCAAAATGGACGCTTTGAAGATAAGTACCGGAAGTTTGGGGGATATTACTCTTGATGGTTTTTATGGTTTTAATGGCGAGCTTGATTACAAAGGTGATATTTTATTATCAAAGGCGTGGACCGAAAAACTCATATCAAAAGGCGGTTTGATAGGTGGATTGTCAAATTTATTTTCTGATAAAAG
>QNAD01000168.1 GCA_003641345.1 Candidatus Zixiibacteriota bacterium
CAAGATTAGTAACCCTGTGGTTGACTTTTTTGAAATTTCACTCTACCTTCCCACGTTATGACTTATTCTAAAAAAGACAGAAAAGCTATTGTAAAAACCGGCGTAAAACTACAAAAAAACCGGTTTATAGCCGGTAGTGATGGGAATATCTCTGTAAAACTTAGCAATAATGAAATTCTGATAACCCCATCAGGTTATAGAAAAGGAGAATTAGAACCAGATAATCTTGTGGTAATAGATTTTGAAGGAAATGTTCTGGAAGGGAAAAACAAGCCTTCATCAGAATTTTTAATGCATACATATATTTATCAAAATAGACCGGATATTACTGCCTGTGTTCATTCTCATCCCCCTTATGCAACATCTTTCGCCGTAGCAGGAGAGGAATTACCGGATAATATATTGCCGGAAATCGTACTATTTGTTGGTCAAATACCATTAACGGATTATGCTCCTCCGGGAACGGATGCGGTTCCGAAGTCATTATCTGGCTTTGTTAACAATTGTGAAGCTTTTCTATTAAAAAACCACGGATTACTGACTATTGGCACTAATCTTGATGTGGCGTATAATCGACATGAAACTGTTGAACATTATGCTAAGATATTGACACTGGCTAAAAATCATGGTAATGTTAACCAAATACCGGATGATGATTATAAAAGATTAAGCTCGATGAGAATAAAAAAATAATTTTCAATTTGAGAAAAAATAGATGCCAATCAAAAAAATTATAATAGATAAAGCTCATAGATTATACCAATTACCACCGGCTATAAACTCATTTTCCCCTAAATCAAAAAAAAGCAACCTGCTCAAGAAAACCAACTTAATTGATCTGGCAACTTTTAACTGGCAGATTAAAATGGAGATAGATAAAGATCTCTCAGAAAAATCATTTCTACCTGCTTCACCTCAGAGAATAGCTCAACTTCAAGAAGAGTTAGCTAATTGGTTTCTTACTTTTCACGGAGTAAAATTAAACCCGTATAAAGAAATTTATATAGGTGCAAACATTTCCAGAATGCTTTTGAATTTATCTTTGGCTTATATTGATAAAGGAGATATTGCTTTTGTACCTGAACTTGGGATACCTCTCTATAAAACCGCAACTGCTATTTCCGGAGGCCAACCGGTTGAATATGAAATTTCAGAAAGAACCAACTGGCAACCTGATTTTAACAAACTTAACAGTCGCCTTGGCTATGTTGCCCGCATACTGTTTTTAAATAATCCTCATAATCCGACCGGAGTTGAATTATCAAGTAAAGATTTTGAAAACTTGATATGGGTTGCTTCCAGGGAAAATATACTAATTGTAGTTGATGCCGCCTACCAAGCTTTTTCAGGACGAAAAAACAGTTCTTTACTATCTGTAAAAAACGGTAAAGTTGTCGGGATTGAATTATACTCGTTTGCTTATCAATTCGGTTTACCTTCGTTACCTTTTGGTTTTGCGGTCGGCAATAAAGAAATAATTAATGGTTTGAACACATTGTCAAAAATAAACAAACCTTTCATTTATGACTTTTGTATCGAAAGAGCATTAAAAGCGGTTCGTTCATTCCCAAATGAAGAAATAAAATCTCTTAGAAATAACTTTTCCCAAAAAAAATCATATCTAACCGAATTACAAGAATTGCTCTCTCTTGAAAAAAGCGGTTTTGACACAATCCCTTTTGTTTGGACTAAAATCAAAAAACGTAGCCGATCGGTGAATGCGGCTAATATTCTCTACCGTCGCAGTAAAATTTTAGTAACGCCGGGGAAAGCATTAGGAGATTGCGGCGAAGGATTTCTTAGATTTTCTTTAACCTCACCCGTTGAATCTTATAAAAGTGCCTGCGATAGAGTACAAAAAAAATTGAAATTCTTAAAACTGGATAAAGAAGAATGAAAGATAAAATCCGACTGGGGGGAATGTCGTTTTACGGTTATCACGGAATAACTGAAGCCGAAAAAGAGACCGGCCGTATGTTTGAGGTTGACTGCGAACTGGAAGTTGATCTTGCCGAAGCCGGTCACACTGACCGTTTAAAAGACACTGTCAATTATGCAGAAGTATATGAAGTTATAAGAAAAACTCTTGAGGATAGAGCTTTTTCACTGCTCGAAGCTGTTGCATGTGAATTAGCTTCAAATATACTTGACAATTTCCCAATCTACGGAGTAACTTTAAAAGTTAGAAAAATGGTTCCTCCGATAGCAGGTAAAATAAATTTCATAGAAGTTGAAGTTACCCGTTTACAAAGTAATACGAACAAGTTATTAAAAAACTGAAACAATAATTGAAGATGACTGATAAAATATATATCCTTCTCGGAAGCAATCTTGGCAACCGTAAACAAAATTTAGAAACCGCCATATTCAAATTACAACAACGGGTGGATATATGCATAAATAGGGTTTCATCTGTTTATGAAACGGAACCGATAGATTTACAGGACAACGGAAATTCTTTTTTGAATCAGGTAATAGAAATATCTTTTGACGGTTTTCCTGAAAATTTGTTAACAACATTAGAAATAATCGAATTTGAAATGGGTCGAAAAAATAAAGGAAATTACCAGTCCAGAATAATTGATCTCGACATTTTATTTTTCAACGACAGGATTGTTAATTCTAAAACTTTAAAAATACCCCATAAGGAAATATTAAATCGACCGTTTGCAATGATACCACTTTTAGAATTAGAGTCAGATTTAGTGCACCCTGAAGAAAAAATATTGGTATCACATTTTCTTAACAAGAAAAACAGAAACAACGTAAAATTGTATAATTGACATGAGCCAGGAAAATTACAACTTAAATTATATTGCAATGGAAGGTGTTATCGGAGTCGGTAAAACCACTTTTGCCAAAATGCTGGCAGAACGGCTGAATGCTGAACTTCTAAACGAAGAAGTTTTCGAAAATCCTTTTCTGGTTGATTTCTATAAAAACCGTAAACGGTATGCTTTTTCCTGTCAATTATTCTTTTTGATTTCCCGTTTCCAGCAACAACAACAGCTCATGGTAAGAGACCTGTTTGCTCAACGGATTGTAGCTGATTATTTATTCGCCAAAGATTCAATATTTGCATCGATAAACCTTTCCGAAAGGGAACTAACTCTCTATGAAAAAATTGCTCCGACTCTTTCAAGGGACATTCCAAGACCGGATCTGGTTATTTATCTCCAAGCATCCACCCCGACTCTTCTCAACCGTATTAAAAAAAGAAGCTACAATTTTGAGAAACCGATAGATTATGATTATCTTGAAATGCTCAATAAAGCGTATGATTATTATTTTTTCAATTATACTGATTCACCTCTATTAGTTGTTAAAACAGATGAAATAGATTTTGTCAATAACTCTGAACAATTTGATGATTTGATTGAACAGATTAAAAAACCAATTAGCGGAAAAAAATATTATGTGCCCTCAGGGGATTTTGTGAAAAACTGATATGTCAAAAATAAGCGGTAAAAAGAAAAAAAACATTCAAACTTTTATTAATAAAAAATCTAAAGGTGAAAAGATAACTGTCTTAACCGCCTATGATTCTTTTATGGCTTCGCTATTAGACCGAAACGGTATTGATGCAATATTAGTCGGTGATTCGGCAAGTAATGTAATTCATGGTTACAATTCAACTATTCCTATTACGATGGATATTATGATTGCCCATACTCAAGCAGTTGCTCGCGGAACAGAAAAGGCTCTTATAATTGCTGACATGCCTTTTTTATCATTTCAACCTTCTGTTGAAACTGCCATAACAAATGCCGGGCGTTTTCTCAAAGAAGGCTTTGCCGAAGCTGTTAAAATTGAAGGCGGCATTGAAATGGTACCAACTATCAAAAAAGTAATTGAATGCGGCATTCCGGTTATGGGACATATCGGATTAACACCCCAGTCTATACATAAATTCGGTGGTCCAAAAATTCAAGGTCGAAAAGAAAAATCAAGAGCTTACTTAAAAGAGTCTGCTCTGGCTTTGCAGGAAGCCGGTTGTTTTTCAATTGTATTAGAGCTGATTGAAAAAGAACTATCAGGAGAAATTACTGATTCCCTCGAAACGATGGCAACTATCGGTATCGGAGCCGGAGTTAATTGCGACGGTCAGGTTTTGGTTGTTAATGATATGCTGGGACTTATGGATGATGATTTCAAACCTAAATTTTTACGCCAATACGCATCGCTTACTCCGATAATTGAAAAAGCAATTATTGAGTATATTGATGATGTGAAAAATCAAAAATTCCCAACAGATAAAGAATCATATTCAAAAGAAAAATAAGTTTTTTATTGAACTCCACTTTTAAAATTACATTACATGATAACATTGAACAAAACATTTTATTAACTGAGGAGAATATTATATGCAATCAAAATTATTATTAAGTGCAACTTTCTTAGCCTTGCTATCATTTGTGCCTAATATCTTTGCACAAGAAAAAACTGATACAACCGGATGGAAAACACCGGTCATAATTGATTTTACTACCACTCAAACCGCATATTCTGACTCGTGGAGTGGCGGAGAAGCAGGTTCTGTAAACTGGACATCGAACCTCAACGCCATTGCAGAAAAACAGATGAGCCAAAAATTTCATTTTAAATCAACTCTTAAAATGTCATTTGGACAGACTATTACTCAGGACTCTACTAAAGAATGGAGTGACCCAAAAAAATCGACTGACCTGATTGACTGGGAAAATGTCGGCCGCTTTACATTAAATACGTTTGTTGACCCTTATACCGCTTTTCGGGTGGAAACACAATTTTACGATGGTTCTGTCATAGCAAAGAAAAGATATTTAAGCCCAATACTCACTACTGAATCAGTTGGTTTTGCCAAAAAAGTCTATAATAAAAATGATAAAGAAATCATAACTCGTTTAGGTTTTGCCTTAAGACAGCTTAAGAAAACAGTGATTCTTGATTCGTTGTTACTAACTACAACCGACTCAACTTTAACCGATGGTGGTTTAGAATCTGTTTCCGATGCTACTTTTAAATTTAACAAAAAATTATCATACACAGGAAAGCTGACTCTTTATAAAGCTTTCTTTTTCTCAAAAAGTGATGAAGTCAAA
>QNAD01000169.1 GCA_003641345.1 Candidatus Zixiibacteriota bacterium
AAAAAATAACCGAGGTTCAATTATCTTCCGGTTCACTTATTAACCCCGATGCTGATTTCGCATGGGTGATTAATATGCTTGGAGAAAAAACATATAAAGTATTAAATCGTCTGTTTTTAGAAAATATTATTATCTACGCTTCTGAAAAAGAATTTACAATTGAAAATATCAAGTACAATGCGGGATCGTTAGTTATCAGACGAAGAGGCAACCCGCCAAATACAGTAGAAATTTTGAACGAGATTGCAGAACAATACGGTTTGGATATTAACGGTGTCAATACCGGCCAATCTTCTTCCGGTTCATTTTTAGGAGCACCAACTTTCCGAATGTTAAAACAACCCAAATTAGCAATATTAACCGGAGAACCTTTGGGAACTTCTTCGTTTGGAAGTCTGTGGAATGCAATTGATTTTGAATTGGAAATACCTCATTCACTTCTAAGAATTTCTGCACTGGGATACGCAAATCTTGATAAATACAATGTTTTGATAATCCCATCTGCATGGGGTTCATTATCCAATGAATTAACCGGTTATGTTAAAGAAAAAATCAGCGGATGGATAAAGGGTGGAGGTACTCTTATCTGTGTGGGTAATGCAACTTTCTGGGCGGCTGATTCTACAACAGGATTATCTCAAACACGCACCCGAAGGAATGTACTTGAGAAATTAACGGATTATGGCAAAGCCTTAGAGAGAGAAAAACATGCGGAATCCCCACCGCTTGATACGATAGCTCTCTGGTACCCTGAAAAAGTTGAGAAGAAAAAAGATAAAAAAGAAAAATTATCATCATTGCCCAAAAAAGAACTTGAAGATATTGATAGGTGGCAACGTAAATTTGCTCCTCAGGGTGCAATACTTAAAGTTAATCTGGATAATGAGGACTGGATGACTTTTGGATTAGGTAAATCAATTCCGGCTATCTTTGGTGGAAGCAGAGTCTTGATGGCTAAATCTCCGGTATCTGTTCCGGCACGTTTTGCTGACAACGTTAATATAAGGATGTCAGGTCTTCTCTGGCCCGAGGCAAGAGAAAGAATAGCTGAATCGGTTTTTGCAACTCATGAATCTAAAGGGAGGGGGCAGATAATTCTATTCCCTCAGAACCCGAATTTTAGAGGCTATTTTTATGGTACGCGGGCGATGCTTGTCAATGCTATATTATATGGTCCTGGTCTTGGGAGCAGAGCTTCAGAACCTTATCAACAAGATGAGAAGTAATTAGTTTTATGAAAAATAAAAGAGTATTAGTTACTGGTGGTGCCGGATTTTTAGGCTTACATCTTGCTAAAAATCTCCAGCATAGGGGAGTTTCATTTTTAGCCTTAAATGATATTGCTCCGTTTATTGAGAATGAATACAGCGATGATATGCTTCTGGTAAATCAGGATGTTCGTGACCCCGAAGGAATGTTTAATCTTATCAATGACAATAAAATTGATATAATAATTCATTGTGCAGCCGCTTTACCTCTTTGGAAAAAAGAAGAGATATTGACAACCAATATTGCAGGTGTTCGAAACACTCTTGAGCAAGCAAAAAAATGCGATGTGGAAAGAGTTATATTTATCAGCTCAACTGCTGTCTATGGCGTTCCGGAAAAACACCCGATTGAAGAAACCGATAACCTTGTTGGGGTCGGTCACTACGGTATTAGTAAAATTGAGGGCGAAAAAATCTGTGCTGAGTTTCGCAATCAAGGAATGTGTGTTCCTGTTATAAGACCAAAAACATTTATTGGTACGGCACGTTTGGGAGTATTCCAAATTTTATATGATTGGGTTGATTCCGGAAAGAAAATCCCAATTATCGGAAGCGGCAATAACCTTTATCAATTACTGGAAGTTACTGATTTGATTGAAGCTATTACCCTTGCCGGTTCAGTTGATCCTGATATTGCCAATGATGTATTTAATGTCGGAGCACAACATTTTGAAAAAGTTAAGAAAGATGTTGGGGCTTTATGTAATTTTGCCGGAAACGGCTCAAAAGTAATGCCTACTCCGGCTCCGCTTGTAAAAGGAGCATTGGCAGTTTTTGAATTTATGAAAATTTCTCCACTATATAAGTGGGTATATGGGACAGCAGATAAAGATTCATTTGTCTCAACCAGAAAAATTGAAGATAAATTAGGTTGGAAATCAAATTTTTCTAATGAAGATGCACTGATAACATCTCATAAATGGTATCTGGAACATAAAGAAGAGCTGGAACATCAAAAATCCGGAATTACCCATCGGGTTGGATGGAATCAGGGCATTTTGAAGTTTTTTAAAAAATTCCTTTGATTATCTAATCCAATAACGAATAAAATAGCATAACTTCATTAAATTATTTGCATTAAAATTTTCCTATGCAAATATTGAACAAATACTTAATGAAAGTATTTATATATAATAGAAAGTGTCGATATCTGACATAAGGAATAAATTATGAAGATACTTAAAAAATATATTCAACTGTATTTCCTACTAATTCTGTTTGTAATAGTCAATTCATGCAGTACGGGAAATAATAATAAGTTACCAATAACTACATCCTCAAAACCTGCATTAGAAAATTATCTTAAAGGTTTAGAATTAAATGATAAATTACGACGTTTAGAAAGTAGAAAATACTTTGAGAAGGCTATCGAAGAAGATCCTGAATTTGCCCTGGCACATCTGAACCTTGCTTTTGTTCAACCAACAACAAAATCCTTTATGTCCAGTTTCAATAACGCCAAAAAGTTTATAAATAAAGTCTCGGATGGTGAAAAATACTGGATATTAGGATATGAAGCCGGAGCAATAAGTGGTAATGCCAAGGAGCAGGAAAAATATTACAATAAACTTGTTAAAGAATATCCGAATGATGAACGAGTTCATTTAATTCTTGGAAATTTTTATTTTTTCAATCAAGAATATAAAAGAGCAATCAAAGAATATAAAATAGCAGATAAAATTAATCCTGAACTATCTCCAATTTATAACCAAATGGGTTATGCATATAGATATTTGGAAAGATATGATGAATCTGAAACAGCGTTCCAGCATTATATTTCTTTGATTCCCGATGATCCCAACCCTTATGATTCTTATGCGGAATTGTTAATGAAAGTTGGTAAATTTAATGAATCTATAAATAATTATGAAAAAGCACTTCAAGTTGATTCAAATTTTTTCGCTTCATATAGTGGAATTGCTTCCAATTTAAATCTACAGAACAATCATGAACAAGCTAAATTATTGCTTGAGAATGCATTACTAAATGCTCGTGATGAAGATGAACAACGTAGAATGCTAACTGGAATTGCAATTTCTTATATTGATGAAGGTAATTATAGTAGTGCTATCAAAACGATAAAAAAACAATATGAAATATCTGCCTCATCTAATGACCATATCTCAATGGCTAATGACTATTTACTGTTAGGACAAATATATTTGGAAATGAATCAACCTGACAAAGCATTAGAATTTTTTAAGCAAGCTTTGAAGTTAATCGAAGAAGCCCCAATCCCTAAAGCTAATAAGAATCTGTTTAAAATAAATCATCTTTATTTTTCAGCCAGAGTTTATATTGCTAAAGGAAATATTGAAAGAGCCAGAACAAGAATTTCAAAATTTGGCAACTACGCCAAAACAAATAATAACCAGATGCAAATTCTTCTGTTTCATGAACTCAACGGATTAGTTGCTATGCATGAAAAAGAATATCATCAAGCTATCAAAGAATTCTTAAAAGCAAACCAGCAAAACCCATATACATTATACAGATTGGCTAAAGCTTATTCTGCATTAGGTAAAAACAAAGAAGCTATGGAATATTACCAGAGAGCGGCTAATTTCTACGGAGTAAATAATATCAATTATGCATTCATTCGAAATAAAGCTAATCGAATGATAGTTTCTATGTAGCTCTGTTTTCTATTATTCAAAATAAAAAAGTCACCCTCAGACAACGCTCAGGGTGACTTAACTTTAAATATTAAGAATAATTCGTTATTCTTAAATCAAAGTGGCTTAGCCACCTTAGGTGCCCATCTGCCACGAAGATAAGTAAATCTTTTGCTCGGCAGTAAGTTTATCAATAGACACACCCATTGATTTTAATTTAATCTTAGCAATATCAGTATCTACTTTATCCGGAAGAACATAAACTTTATTTTCAAATTTCTTGTGATTCTTCACAACATGTTCTGCCGCCAATGATTGATTGGCAAATGACATATCCATTACCATTGCAGGATGTCCCTCGGCTGCGGCCAGATTTATAAGACGTCCCTCGGCAAGAACATAAATTTTCTTGCCGCCAATTGTATGTTCTTCGACTACCGACCGCACGATTTTTCTTTTTGATGTTGCCTTGTTTATAGCAGGAAGATCTATCTCAGCATTAAAATGACCGGAGTTGCAAATGATAGCTCCTTCTTTCATTTTTTTAACATGCTCTAAACGAATTACATTGATATCACCGGTAACAGTAATAAACAAATTTCCTATTGATGCCGCTTTAGACATCGGCATTACCTGAAAACCATCCATAACCGCCTCAAGTGCTTTAACCGAATCAACTTCGGTAACTATAACATGAGCACCCATCCCTTTTGCTCGATTAGCCAAACCGCGTCCGCACCATCCATAACCGGCAATAACAACGGTTGAACCTGCAATCAACATATTTGTAGCACGAAGGATGCCATCAATTGTAGATTGTCCGGTACCATAACGATTATCAAAGAAATGTTTTGTCTTGGAATCATTTACAGCGATAACAGCAAACTTTAATGCTTTATCATCCGCCATTGCTTTTAGCCGAATCACTCCGGTGGTGGTTTCTTCGGTACCGGCTAAAACAGAATCAAGCAGTTCTGTTCGTTCCTGATGTAAAGTAGAAACCAAATCGGCACCATCATCCATAGTAATGTGCGGTTTAGTATCCAACGTTTGATGAATATGTTTATAATAAGTTTTGTTGTTTTCGCCATGAATAGCAAAAACCGAAATGCCGTATTCTTTGACCAGAGCCGCCGCAGTATCATCCTGAGTTGAGAGAGGATTTGAGGCACACAAAGCAGTATTG
>QNAD01000170.1 GCA_003641345.1 Candidatus Zixiibacteriota bacterium
GCGTTTACCGGTCGTCATGGCGGTCTGATTTGTACATCCTCTAATGCTCCTGCCGCTCTTAAATATGGTTTTGATAAAAGAGAAAAAATATTTTTCTTCCCCGATCAGCATCTTGGAAGGAATACTGCTTTTAAGTACGGTATTCCTGAAAATGAAATTGTTGTCTGGGACTTTATGAAAGATAATGGCGGGTTGACTGAAAAACAGATTGAAAAATCAAAGATAATACTTTGGAAGGGGCATTGTCATGTTCATACCAATTTTAGACCTGAACATGTGGACGAAGTCAGGAAGCAATATCAAGATGTAAAAATAGTTGTGCATCCGGAATGCCCTATAGAAGTTGTACGATTGGCAGACTCTGCCGGTTCTACCAGACATATTGTAGAATATATTTCCAATGCTCCTTCCGGTTCGACCATAGCGGTAGGTACTGAGATAAATCTGATAAATCGGATGGTTCATCAATTTCCGGATAAAACAATATTCGAATTATCCGGTCAAACCTGCCCGGTTTGTGCCAATATGTATCGAACGACCTTAAACGATTTAGCCTATACTCTTGAAAATTTTGAAGCTATTAAGCCTATCACAGTTAAAGAGCCTACCAAAGGGGAGGCTTTACTTGCGCTTGAAAAAATGCTGGAAATTCACTAAACATTGAGATTTTTTTAAAACGGAATTTTATTTAATTCAATTGGAGGAATTAATCAATAATATCGAATCACAGATTCATGAATATATTATTTGATTTGTGTGGTTTCTATATTTGAGAAAGATAGATAATGGAAAAAGAATTAAAAGGGAAAATAGCATTTATATCTGGTGGTACCAAAGGTATTGGGTTGGAAATCGCCAGGAAATTGGCTGAAAAAGGTGCTAATGTTGTTATAAATTATTTCAGGTCTCGACAATCAGCCAACGATGCAGTAGAAGAAATAAAAGGTTATGGTGTTGATTGCTATGCTCATCGAGCTAACATGGGAAACCATGACCAACTGCCGCCTATTTTTGACGGCATCAAAGAACGGTTCGGTAAACTTGATATTTTGATTTCTAATGCCGCCTTAGGTTTATATACCAGCATGCTTGATATTGATGATAAGGCATGGGATTTATCGATGCACACTAATGCCAGAGCATTTCTTCATTGTCTGCAACTTGGAATTCCATTAATGCCGGATAATAGTCGCGTCGTAACTCTATCATCGCTGGGTTCAATCAGGTATATTCCCGGTTATGCCTCGATTGGTGTTTCCAAAGCGGCTATTGAAAATATTGTAAAGTATGCGGCTATTGAATTAGCTGGGAAAAAAATCACAGTCAACTGTGTTTCGGGAGGGTTTGTTGATACTAATGCTTTGAAGGTTTTCCCGAATTATGAAGAAATGCTTGATGGGGTCAAGAAGCGGACTCCTTTTGGAAGAGTTGGAACTCCTGCTGAAATTGCCGATGTGGCGGTCTTTTTAGCCGGACCAAAAGCAAGTTGGATAACAGGCCAGACTATTATAGTAGATGGCGGCTATTCACTGATGTAACAGTACAGTAGTACGTATTATGTTTCGCATGCAAATGAATTTGGTATAAAAATAAAGACAGGTTATTTAACCTGTCTTGTTTATTCTAATTATTAGAAATATTTTCTACCAGATGCCCAGCATATCTTTGGCGGCGTCGCTACACATCTCTTTCGGGTCCCAAACCGGATCCCAAACCAGAATAACTTTTACCGATGATACTCCGTCCAGTTTCTCCACTTCCCGATGAACCATCGCAATTAACATTTCTCCAAATGGACAGGCGGGAGTGGTCAACGTCATTTTAATTTCAACTTTTCCGTCGTTATCGATAATAATGTCATAGATTAAACCTAAATCTACAATTCCGACCCTGATTTCCGGATCATTTATAGGTTTGATAACCTCTCTGATTTCATCAACAGTAGGTAGTGGCATTATTCTTTTTCTTCCGTTGAAGTTGAAGTTTTTTCGCTTTTGTCCTTATTTTTATAATTTTTAACCCCCTCAAGGAAAGTTACCCATGATAGTAAGGCACACTTGATACGAACTGGAAATTGCTTTACTCCTTGTAAGGCATCAATATCACCCAGCTCTTCGGGGATTTCTTCTATTTCCCCTTTTAACATTTTTTTAACAACTTCAGCGATAGCAATTAGCTCATCAAGTGATTTCCCTTTTGAGATTTCTGCAAGCATTGAACCGGATGCTACCGAAATAGCACATCCTCGGCAGTTAACATGAATATCCTTGACGAGTCCGTCGCCAAGTTCAACCTGCATATCAATCTCATCACCGCATGAAGGATTCATTCCCTCCGATGAAATATCAGCTGTATCAACAGGTTTTTTACCTCTTGGAGAACGATAATGGTCAAGAATTATGTCACGATACATATCATCAAGTTGATCATTCATACGCCAAAATAACTCCTCATCTCTTTTATGGCTTTCACCAAAGCATCAATATCAGCTTCATCATTATAAATATACAAAGAAGCTCGAGCTGTGGCAACCTTTCCCAAAATTCTCATCAGAGGTTGAGCACAATGATGTCCGGCACGAATGGCAATACCTTTTGAATCCAAAAAAGTGCCAATATCATGGGGGTGAATGTCTTTATCTGTAAAAGATATGGCACTTCCTCGTTGCTCTGGTTCTCGGGGACCTTGAATTTCTAATCCGTCTATCTCTGATAATTTTTCAATTGCATATCCGGTTAAACCAATTTCATGCTGTCTGATTTTATCTATTCCAATTAGTTCCAGATAATTTAAAGCAGTATCAAAAGCGACAACATCTGCAATGTTAGGAGTGCCGGCTTCGAATTTATCAGGAATTTCATTCCATGTAATTTTGTCAAAGCTTACTTGCCTGATCATTTCTCCACCAAGATTAAATGGTGGCATTGCTTCCAAGATATTTCTCCTTCCAAACAAAACACCAACTCCGGTAGGTCCACACATTTTATGCGAAGAGAAAGTATAAAAATCAACATCTAAATCTTTAACGTCAACTTTCATGTGTGGAGCAGCCTGAGCGCCATCGGCTAAAATAAGGGCACCTTGAGTGTGAGCCTTTTCTGCCAGTATTTTGATAGGATTGATTGTGCCAAGAACATTGGACATATGACTAACTGCGACTAATTTTGTTTTTTCTGTTATAATATTATCAATATTGCTCAAGTCCAAATGTCCGCATAAAGTAATAGGGATTTTCTTTATAGTAGCGTTTTTCTTTTTAGCAAGAATAACCCATGGGACAAAATTGGCATGATGTTCCATCTCGGTTATAACAATCTCATCACCTTCGGAAATATTGGTTTCTCCCCATGAATACATAACCAAATTTATTGCTTCAGTTGTACCACGAGTAAAAACAATTTCATCAGAATCCACCCCGCCAATAAAACGGGCGACATGTTTTCTTGTATTTTCATAAGATTCGGTTGCTTTAGTTGCCAGAGAATGTAGTCCGCGATGAATATTGGAGTTTGATTTTTCATAAAATTCGGTAATAGCATCAATTACCATCTGTGGCTTTTGGGTCGAAGCTGCATTATCCAGATAGACCAATTTTTTTCCATAAACTTTCTGTTTGAGAATTGGAAAATCATTTTTGATTTTCTCGACATTCAAAATATTTGAACTGTCGCTACTTTTTGGTCTTTCCTTTTTATCTGATGTAGGATTACTCACTTTCAATCCTCTAATTTTACGTAGATATCATTGTCTTCAATTTTAACTTCATAAGTATCTAATGGAACTAAAGCCGGAGGTGCTTTAACTTCTCCTGTTTGTATTTCAAAGCGTGCACCATGTCTGGGACAGACTACTTCATTGTTTTGAATATTGCCGGAGCTGATAGGAGCTGAATCGTGAGTACATTCATCAAGCAAAGCATAAAACTTATTTCCTATATTACAAACAATAATCCGGTCATGCCCTATATGGAAAGCTTTCATCCCCCCATTCGGAATATCAGCAGTTGTTGCTACTTTTTTAAATTTACTCATCTTTAAATATTCTCTAACCGTTGTTCTAAAAATCCGGTTAATCTTTCTTTTAAATCTTCAGGAGTTTTTCGCAAAGTTGTTTCCATAAATCCGGAAACTATCATTTTAACCGCATTATCCTTATCAATGCCACGTGCATTTAGGTAGAAAATTGTTTCTTCATCAATTGGACCGATTGTTGCTCCATGTGAGCAGGAGACTTCTTCATTTAGAATCTCAAGCTCTGGAATCGTTTCCGCTTTGGTGCCTTTATTTAAGAGAAGGTTTCTGTTTTCCTGAAAGGCTTCGCAATTTTTTGCTCCGGTTTCAATTTTAATAAGACCTGTGTAAGCTGACAGAGCTTTGTCTTTTAAGACAACTTTGAAATTAATATCAGATGTAGTGTTACTTGCTGTATGATGATGGAAAGTATGATTGTCTAAATGCTGACGATTCGAACCAAATAGTAAGCCATAGATGTTACTATTTGCTCCATCACCGGTTAACTCAATACCAAAATTTTGCTTGGTTAATGATGATCCGAATACAAAGGGGAGAGTTAGCATTTGCGCATCACGTTCTAAATGTGCCCGATGAGTCAAAAAGGAATTCATAGCTGATGTTTGTCTTTGAAGAGAAACATATCGGGTGCGGCTGTTTTGCAAGCCAAAAATTTCAACAGCACTGTTTGAAAAACTCAATCCTTGTTCCATGTTCTGTGAACCGCCACCATATTCATCAATCAAAGTAAGCTCAGAATTCTCACCTACAACCACTAATAGTCTGGGGAAAGTTACTGAATTATGCAGGCCGGCTTCACGTAGCAGGTGAATAGGATGTTCAATTTTTAGGTTTTTGGGTATATAAAGAAAAATGCCATCATTCCATAAAGCACCGTTCATCGCCTCAAATTTACCCGTTTTATTATTTACTAACCGATAAAGATATTTTTCAACCAAGTTGTTATGTTTTTCAAACGCATCAGATAATTTGCAGGCTATTATTCCCTGAGCGGTAAGTTTTTCAAAACCGTAAAAATTAATATCTCTTCC
>QNAD01000171.1 GCA_003641345.1 Candidatus Zixiibacteriota bacterium
ACGCAGACGTGCCAACCGTCACAAAAAGAAAAAAGTTTAAACTAATTGGGAATTAAAGTTCTATCATTTTGGAACTTTTTTCCCTTAGTTTTTAAATTCAGAAAGGTCGTTTTATATAATCAAGAAATAATTTCATAAGTTGTTGATTATAAACACTTTTCTATGTGTGAAATTTGCTCGTAATTTTTGATTACGGGCATTTTTTTTGCCTATTTATATTTCGGTGAATACGATTAAATTTTACATATTAGCCGGAATAATTATCACATTCCTTTTAACTACTAATGCAATTGCACGAGTTAGTGAGGATTCCACTTTAATTAAATTAGATGACTATAGGGTTAATAATGATAATACTGTAACTGTCCAAAATAATCCTAAAGTAGCTGTAAGTGGTGATAGAAGTTTTATAATCAGCTGGGTTGATCGCAGAAACGGTAATGCTGATATTTATATGCAAAAATTTAATTCCGATGCCAATCCGATTGGTAATAATGTTAGGATAAATGATGATAACTCAAGCAGTTATCAAACTAATCCGGACATTGGAATTGATTTATTTGGTCGTTATTCTTTAACTTGGCTTGATTATCGTGATGGAACATATCCTGTAAGTCCTAATATCTATTTTCAAGGCTTTGATTCGTCGGCCAATTTTTCCGGTTCTAATATTAGCCTGACAGATATACAACAAGAGTCAATAAAAGAAGCTCCTTCCATATCATTCTCAAATACAGGAGATGGAGTTGCCGTTTGGGCAGATTATCGAAACAATAACTGGGATATAATAGGACAACGGTTTAACTATGACGGCACTCTTATAGGCAGTAATTTCTATGTCAATGATGATAGTGTTTTCGCTCAGCAACATGCTCCTAAAGTATCGATGGCACCATCTGGGTGGTTTGTGGTAACATGGTATGATAATAGAAATGATAATGAAGATGTATATGTGCAGTGTTATGATGAATTTGCGGTTAAAATAGGTGGAAATCTTTTAGTGAACGAGGACACATTAGGCTTTAGGCAAACATTCCCTGATGTTGCCGCCGATGGTTCTGGTAACTTTACAGTTGTTTGGACAGATTGGCGCAACGGAGAATATCCTGATAATCCTGATATATATTCCAAAAAATATGACACTTTATTAATAGCTTTGACAGAAGAAACCCTGCTCAATAACGATAGTGGTTCTTTGGCTCAAAAAGAACCAACCATTGCCTCGGACAGAATGGGGAATGTGGCAATTATCTGGTCGGATTCTACGGCATCATCATGGGATATTACGGGGCAGATGATTGATGTTGATGGTATTGTGCAAGAGGAAAATTTCCAAGCCAACTCATTCGGGGATAGTACTCAATTTGATCCAGACGTAGCATTAGATGGAATTTTCAGATATATAGTGTGGACTGATAATCGGAATGGAGATTTCGATATTTATACTTCGGTTACAAAATATAATGACCCAACTCTAATTGCATCGCCGGAAAATATACAATTTCAAATGCCGGTTGGCGGTCCGTTACCTCATCAGGTAGCAGTTGAAATAAATCATGGTGGATATAATAATCTTGGCTTTACAATCGAGGGCGAAGCAGATTGGTTAAATGTTTTTCCGGTTCAGGGGCAAACCCCGGATACAATTTTTTTGTCTGTGAATTCGGATACTTTGCCTTTTGGGAAATATCAAACTATTTTGACAATGGTTGATACTCTCAATAATGATTCTTCGTCGGTAATATTGGTTGAACTTGATGTTACTTCACCGGTATTGCATCTGTCAGAAGATTCTTTATTCTTCTCTACTGTTTACGGTGTAGCTTCTAATAATATCGCTACTGTGGATATCTCCAATATTGGAAGCGGAGAAATAAATTGGGCTTCACAAATAGATTCAAGCTGGATTACAATTTCTGAAAATTCTGCCACAGCACCTTCGACAGTACAAATTTCCGTAGAACATTTAGGGCTTGATTCCGGTTTATATGTTGGTGAAATAATTATCAATGCTCCCGGAGCGGGGGAATCACCCCAGACTATTTATGTCGAAATGGAGGTACTCCCCAATCATCCGATTATTTCAGTTAACCCTGATTCGATTTATGCCCAGATAATAAATCGTAATCTGCCTAATTTAAGTTTTGAGATAACTAATACCGGTAATGGACAATTGAATTGGGTTGCTGTTACCGATGATTCTTGGTTATATCTGAATCGAAATCAAGGCTCGGATGATGTAACTATAAATTTAAATATTGATTCGTTAGGTCTAATATCAGGATTAAATCGAACATTTATAAGGGTTATCGACACTGCCTCAGTTAATGATTCAGTTTTGATACCGGTTGTTATTGATTGGATTGAAGTAGGAAAGATAGAAGCTACCCCCGATTCTTTTTATATATACTCGACCACAAATTCATTTTTTGATTCATTTACTGTTATTCAAAACCTTGGCTACGGCAATCTTAATTGGACTGCTACTGAGAACGAATTATGGCTTGATATAATCCAATCTGGAAACTCAGAGAATGACTCTCTGTATATTTCAATCAATGACCCTTCTTTGCAGTATGGAGTTTATACTGCTTTTATTGAAATCAGAGATGCTACTGCTGTTAATTCTCCCTACATAATACCATTTACATATTATTACCATCAACAACCACAAATTTCAATATTTCCCAATGAATTTAATCTTACAGTAGATTCTTCGGAAGTATTAGATACTTTTCTTGTCGTTGGTAATAATGGAATAGGTAATTTGGATTGGTCAGCTATTTCAAATGTCAGTTATATAGAATTAAATCCAATGTTCGGTTCTGATGATGATACGCTTTGGATTCACCTTGAGAATAATCTGCCGGTTAGAAATTATTCCGATATTATTCGGATCATAGACGATAATGCAATAAACTCTCCCTATACAGTTCCATTTGTATTAAATGTTAATCATAATCCAAAGGTGCGTGATACGGTTATTATTGAAACAGTTGAGATTTATCCCGGCCTTTCCGGAAATATTAATATAAATTTGGAAGTGAACCATGATTTTAAGCATATTCATTTACCGTTAAATTTTGAATCGGATAAGGTGCAGATAGATAGCGTAATAAAATCATCTGAGTTGCCATCATTTTCATTTATAAACTATAATATTAATAATATGACAAATGCAGTAGTAATTGATTTATTGTCAAATAATAACGACTCTGTATTTCTATCAACCAACGGTCAATTATGTCAGATATATTTTAGCTCATTTGAGTTTGCAGGAATTTCATTGATTAGTTCTGAGGTCGCAAATGATTCCGCATACCTAATTGATGAATTTGATTATTCAATACAGCTTGATGTTATACCGGGTGGTGTAAAAAGTAATATTCCTACAGATATTGATGATATTATGAATGGTGATTTACCTTCGCAATTTAAGCTATGTCAAAATTATCCAAATCCATTTAATAGTGAAACATCGATAAAATTTGAAATACCCAAATCAACGTATGTGAATTTGTCAATTTACAACATTTTAGGTCAAAAAGTTGTAACTTTGGTAGATGAAATATTAAAAATTGGAAGCTATTCAATAAACTGGCAAAGCTCTAATAATTCAGGATTTCAAGTTCCAAGTGGCATATATTTCTACAAAATTAGAACCGATTACAATCAATCAGTCAAAAAAATGGTTCTTATCAAGTAATTTGAATGATTTCTCAATAAAAAATTAATATAAAAAGTAACTTTTTTATTCCATATTCGTAGTTTAAAACAAGAAAAAAAGGATTTTATAATATGGAGGATTTATGAAACTGGTCAAAATGCTTTTACTTACCTTAATAGGCCTGTTGATAATATCAACTTTTGTTTTCGCTGATAGTGGTCGAATTTATGGAAAAATTGTTACTGTCGATGGTGATGAATTTCAAGGTCCTATCAGATGGGATAAGAACGAAGGAAATTGGGTTGATATTTTAGACGGTAACAAAAATTTGGATAAACATAAAAAAAGCAACAGGAAAAAATATAGCAGAAATAGAGATAGGGACGCAACCATTGAATTGTTTGGAATAAAAATAGGTTCTGGTCATTCGTCTGTAAGTTGGTCTTCGTCAGCTCAATCGGGAATTAAGTTTGGTCATATTAAAACTTTGAAAGTAATCAATGATGATGCGCTATTAACTCTGAAAAATGGCAACGAAGTTGAAATTTATAATAGTTCTACCGATATCGGTTCCAATGTAAGAGAGATTGTGATTGAAGATGAAAACGAAGGCGAACTTGAATTGGTTTGGGATGATATAGATTATATTGAATTTATGGATAGCGATGATAATTACAAATCGAATTTTGGCGAAAGACTTTATGGTACATTAACAACTCGCAGGGGAGATGAATTTACCGGATATATTTGCTGGGATGTTGATGAGCTTTTCACGAATGATATTTTAGATGGCGACTATAAAGGACGAAGGCGGAAAATTAAATTTGGTAAGATTCAATCAATTGAACGTTATAGTTCCAGTGGAGCTAAAGTAATTTTGAGGAATGATGATGAATTGGTGCTTAAAGGTACCAACGATGTTAATAGCAGTAATAGTGGGATAATTGTTTCTGATATTGATTTCGGACAGGTAATTGTTGATTGGGATGAATTTGATGAATTAATTTTCCATGAACCGAATAACAAATTAAAATACTCACAATTTGATGGTGGAAAAGCTCTTTACGGTACAGTTTATACCGAAGATGGAGATGAATTGGTCGGGAAAATTCGTTGGGACAATGACGAAGAATATACATGGGAAATCCTTGATGGCAACTATCACAAAATTGAATATGATATTGAATTTGGTCAAATAAAATCTATTGAAAAAAGATCTTACCGTTCAGCTATTGTTACTGTTTGGGATGATAGAAGCTTCACCCTCAAAGGCTCTAATGATGTTGATGATGATAATAAAGGCATATTTGTTCTTTTAGATGATGGGGAAGAGGTCGAAGTTGATTGGGAAGATTTTGAAAAAGTTGAATTCAAAAAATAGATTTGTAT
>QNAD01000172.1 GCA_003641345.1 Candidatus Zixiibacteriota bacterium
ACTCTTGGTGCCGGTTATGTTATCAATGAAGATGCACAACTTAGATTTGAATCTACAATCAATGAAAATAGTGATGATAACTCCAATACTATACAGGTAGTAGTTGGATTTTAAATTAAAAAGTAAGTGAAGCCCGAAGTGGTTTTGACAAAAGGCGGAACTGCTAAAGAGTTTCGCTTTATGAAGGAAAGTAAAGTAGTTATTAGAGTAGTCTTTTAAATGTAACATTATTGGTTTTAGTGGGAAAATATGGAAATTTTAGTAGCAGAAGATGACGCTATTTCTCTTAGAATAATAGTATCAATTTTAAAGAAACAAGGATATGATATTATTACCGCAATGAATGGAAGAGACGCCATAGAGTATTTGAACAAAGAAGGATTGGTAGATTTAATTATATCTGATATTATGATGCCTGATATTGATGGCTTAGGGTTATTGAATTATGTGAAAAACAATAAGAAATTCAAAAATATCCCTGTTATATTAACAACGACTCTTAATGATCAAGAAACTGTAATGAAAGCAATGAAAATTGGTGTTTCCGGTTTTTTGGTGAAGCCATTTACAAGAGAAATACTTATTTCCAAAATAAATAATATTATAGATAGCTTGCCTGGTTCTATTCTAATTGTTGATGATGAGGATATTATTAAAACTTTATTAAAAAGAATCATTGAGAATGATGGATATAAAGTTGTTACTGCTTCTAATGGAAATGAGGGTTTGGATATTATTGAAAAACAAAATATTTCTGTCGTAGTCTCAGATATTAAAATGCCTGGTATGTCTGGAGTTGAACTTCTCAAATCAATAAAATCGAAGTATGCACAGATGCCGGTTTTGTTAATGACAGGGAATAGTCTTGAATTTAGTAAAGAAAAAGCAATGGCATCTGGAGCTGATGGTTTTATTGCAAAACCTTTTAATAGTATTGAAATTCTTGAGAAAATATCACATTGTTATTCCAATCAAAAGAAATTGGCGAAAGTATAATAAAATATTTTTTCAAATATTAAAGTATAACTCAAATATTAAAACTTATTAATATTGCCATAAAAAACCCGCCGAAGCGGGTTTTAAAATTTATGATAAAATCGAGTTCTGTTATTTCTGGGAAATCAAACGGAGTTGGACAACGTCGCTATCTCTTATAAATCATAATATAATTCAAATTCAAATGGAGTGGGACGCACTCGTATTTTTGATACTTCATCACGTTTTATCTTTACCCAATTTTCAATCAAATCTTCGGTGAATACGTTATCCTGAAGCAAATAGCTATAATCATTTTCCAGAGCTGTTAAAGCTTTGTTTAAAGAAGTAGGTAATTTATGAATTTTATTTAATTCATCTTCAGGCATCGTATCGAGATTTTTATTCAGTGGTAAACCGGGGTCAATTTTATTTTTGATACCATCGATTCCCGCCATCAACATAGAGGCAAATGCCAGATAAGGATTCATTGTGCCATCAGGAGGGCGAAACTCAAAACGCATTTTGGTTTCATCCCTTTGATATCCGGGAATACGGATACAAGCTGTTCTGTTACCAACAGAATAAGTGCCGGCGACTGGTGCTTCAAATCCTGGTATTAAGCGTTTAAATGAATTTGTCGATGGGTTGCTAAATGCCAAAAGAGAATCAACGTGCTTTAAAAGTCCGCCAATAAAGTGTAAACCAGTTTCAGAAAATCGTGCCGGACCGTTTTTGTCATAGAAGATTGAGCCGTTTTTATCTGCTAAATACATATGACAGTGCAATCCTGACCCAGGTTCATTAAATAACGGTTTCGGCATAAAAGTAGCGGATTTATTCTGACGGAAAGTCTCGTTTTTAACAATATATTTGACCATCATTGATTTGTCAGCCATCCGTTTTAAATTGTCAAAAGCTATTTCTATCTCATGTTGGCCGCCGCCACCGACTTCATGGTGATGATATTTCAGGTCAATACCAACATCGGCTAACATCGAAGATATTTCTGAGCGAAGGTTATAAGTTCTGTCCATCGGAGGAGCGGCATGGTAGCCTTTTTTATGAGGGATTTTATAGCCGAGATTTTCTTCATCGCGTGATGCACCCCATTCTGCTTCAACCGAATCAAGATCATAAAAAGCAGTCTCCGCACCTTGATAATAATTAACTTTATCAAATACATAAAATTCAAATTCAGGACCAAAGATGGCGTTAACCCCTTTGATAGTTTTTTTTAGATATTTTTCAGAATCATTCGCAACCCGCCTGGGGTTTCTTGAATAAGGAGAAATTTTCGTCGGTTTAACATCCATAATATCACATATTAAAGATAATGTCGGACGTTCAAAAAAAGGATCAATAAAAGCAGTTGATGGGTCTGGAACTGAAAGCATGTCGCCTCGTTCAATCGAAGAGAATCCGGGCATCGAAGAACCATCAACACCAACACCAATATTAAACAAATCAGGTTTTAATGATTTTACCGGAAGGGTTATATGGTGCCAGAGTCCAACCAAATCGCATAATTTTAAATCGAGAAATTCAATTTTATTCTCTTTTACTATTTTTTTAATTTTTTCCAAAGACATAATTTCTCCAATTAGATTTTATTTTTTATTCATAGGGAATTTACAAAAAATAAAATAAGAAGCAAGATGATAAAATAAACGGGAGTTATAATCTCCCGTTTATGTTTTTATAAATATAAAACTGGTAATTGACTGTTAAATTGGTTAAAATTATTATAATTGGAACTTAGTTGATGATTGTAAATAAAATCTATAAAACAAACAGGAACAAAAATGCTTGATATAAGATTACTTAGAGAAAATCCGGACTTGGTTAAAGAAGCCCTTGCAAAAAAAAATGATAAAACAGATATAGACAAGATTCTTAATTTAGATAATAAACGCCGCGAAATTATAAGAGAAGTTGAAAAACTGAAATCAGAACGAAATCAGGCATCTGCTGATATTGCCAAAAAGAAAAAAGCAGGGGAAAGTGCCGAAGATGCTATAACTGCGATGCGAAAAGTAGGCGATAAAATTACTGAGTTGGATAATAAACTTCGTGAAACGGAAGAGGAGACAAGAAACCTTTTGGTTTGGCTTCCCAATATTCCTCATGAGTCAGTACCGGTTGGAGATGAAACCCAAAACGAAACCATAAAAGAATGGGGTGAAATTAAAAAACCGGACTTCAAAATTCTGCCTCATTGGGAAATCGGGGAAAAACTTGGCATTTTGGACATTGAATCAGGTACTAAAATCTCAGGTTCCGGTTTCTATATGCTCAAGGGGCTGGGAGCAAAATTAAATAGAGCACTTATCAATTTTATGCTCGATACTCATACTGACAGCGGTTTCCTTGAAATAGCTGCTCCGTTTCTGGTGCTTGAGGATACCATGTTTGGAACCGGCCAGCTTCCGAAACTTGAGGAAGATATGTACAAAACAACTGAAGATAATATGTATCTTATTCCTACTGCTGAAGTATCAATTACTAATAAATATAAAAAACAAATTATAGATTATAAAGAACTACCAATCAGTATGGTTGGTTATTCCCCTTGTTTTCGTCGTGAAGCCGGCGCGGCAGGAAAAGATACTCGCGGGATGTTGCGAGTTCATCAGTTTGATAAAGTAGAAATGGTTAAAATTGTTAAACCGGAAACATCGTATGATGAACTTGAGAAATTATTATCCCAAGCGGAAAAAATTATTCAAGCAATGGAAATCCCATACCGAGTGGCTACTTTAGCATCGGGAGATCTCTCTTTTGCCGCCGCTAAATGTTATGATATTGAGATTTGGTCAGCAGGGGTTGAGAGATATTTGGAAGTTTCATCGGTGTCTAATTTTGAGGACTTTCAGGCTCGTCGCATGAATTGCCGGTTCAGAGATGAAGAAAAGAAAGTTACCAACCCTCACACTCTTAACGGGTCGGGAGTTGCATTACCAAGATTACTTGCGGCAATTATGGAAAACCATCAAAACGAAGATGGTACTATTTCAATTCCGAAAGTTCTTAAACCTTATATGGGCGGTTTAGATAAAATAGGTTAATGTCAAAAAGTACAAAAATTACAAGTAAGACCAATCGTCTTTATATTAGTAAATCAACCCTGTTCAAACTGTCTCTTTTGGTGGGTATTGCTCTAATTTCATCCATCTTTGTCTGGTACACTTTAACGGTTATAGAACGGTTGAAAAAAGATACCAGATCTCAGGTTGAGAAATATGTAAAAATGTGGCAGTTAGCCGCTAATTCACCATCGTCCGAGACAGATGTTCAGTTGCAATTTATTTTTGATGAAATTATTGTAAAAGCAACTTTTCCAATTATAGTTTTAGATAAAGACCGCAATCCTATCCACTGGCGCAATATTGAGGGAGTTACATCGCAAGATACTACTCCCCAGACAGTCGATTACTTGAAAAAAGTTGCTGAAAAAATGATTGAAGCTCATGGTGAGTTTCCGTTATATTTTGGGGAAGATGGTGATGGTATTTTATTTGTTAATTATTTTTGCTATGGAGATTCAAAAGTAGTTAAAAAACTGCTGATTATGCCATTTGTGGAGATAGGAATACTTGTGGCATTTTTGATTATTGCGTTTGTTGGCTATCAAAATTTACGCCAAAGTGAAGAAAGACATATCTGGGTAGGGATGGCTAAAGAAACCGCCCATCAATTAGGGACTCCGATTTCATCGCTAATGGGCTGGTTGGAAGTCATAGCGGCAGATGAAGAAAGCTCTGAAAATAAATCCGTTAAAATTGACAAAGAAATAACTTCAAATATAAAAGTTGATGTTGCTCGTCTTCAGAAAATTGCCAATCGTTTTGGGTTGATTGGTTCTATCCCTGAGCTAAAAGAGACAGACCTAAAAGAGATAATTCAGGATTCTATTGATTATTATAGTCGTCGTTTACCGTTTGAAGGCGAGGGAGTAAAATTGACATTACAATCATCAAATATTCCTAACATTCCATTAAATAGTGAGTTGTTCAGTTGGGTGCTTGAAAACTTGATTAAAAATGCTCTTCAAGCGGTTGATTTAAAAACA
>QNAD01000173.1 GCA_003641345.1 Candidatus Zixiibacteriota bacterium
GATTTTGACTTTAGTTTGTTCTGGTTGAGAATTGGAACCATCAACAATTTCGTGAATTTTCTTTTGATTACTTCTAAGAGGAGTATCAGATAAACTGACTTCATTCTCTTCACGATTTACCGTAAAGATATCTTGATAATTATTTGGAGTATTATTAGATAACTGATTGATATCACAATCTGCTAAATTATTTTCAATATTAAATGCATCTCCATTCAAATTCACATCATATTCTGCAAGTGATATATCTTCAATTGTAGTAAATTTAAAATTAGGGATATTTGCCTCCCAAAATAATGCTACCAAATCTTCTTTCTTGTTGGGTGAGTTTAGATATATTTTTAAAGTATCAAGGAGAGCATAAATTTCAGCAACTTCAAGCCCGGTCTTGAAAGTAAAATTAGTGATACCGGTTTCAAAAAAGATTGATGCCAGAGATTCTTCTTTTGACTTGTCTTTGAAAACAGACTGGCTATCAAATACCAGTTCTTCTTTATCTACAAGTATTTTTATATCACCATATTCTTCGATTATATTTTCAAGTTTTTCAGAAAAAGATCTTTTCAGAGACTGAGGCAAAGAATTATCTTCAGGGTACATAGATACAACCTTGATGACTTTGAGTAAGTCTTTGAGTATCAGGGATATGTCAGTTATTTTGTCGCTCATAATCTCATTTGCACTTTATACGGTTTATTATTTTATATATCGGCATAAATGAAAGATTTATTTATGGATTTAAAAAAGCCTGTCTTGTTCAGACAGGCTTTGTGAAAGTAATATTTACTTAAAAGTATTATAGATTTTCGATTTTGCTTCTACCCCGTTTAACACCTTTGGCAGCATTGCGGGTATCAAAAACAGCTTTTGAATTATCAACAATCCATTGGTAATCATATTGAGTATGGTCTGTTAGAATAATAGTTAAATCAGCTTTGTTCAGTAGCGTTTTTGTTAGTTTGGTTGATTTTAGAATTTTATCATTCCATTTAATAGATGGAACAAATGGGTCGTTATAGAAAATTTTTGCACCTTTTATTTCTAAAAGACGCATAACATCTAAAGCAGGGGATTCTCTGACATCTTTGATATCTTTTTTGTAGGCAATTCCCAAAATAACAATTTTGGATTTATTGATTGATTTGGCAAAACTGTCATTCATGAGGTCAGTAATTCTTTGAGAAACATATTCCGGCATCTGGCTATTTATATCACCGGCAAGTTCAATAAAGCGGGCTGAATAGTTCAATGATTTTAATTTCCATGAAAGATAGTGAGGGTCAATAGGGATGCAGTGACCGCCTAAGCCCGGTCCGGGATAGAAAGGCATAAACCCGAATGGTTTTGTTGCGGCGGCATCAATAATTTCCCATACATCAAGACCCAATCTGTCACACATCAGAGCAACTTCGTTGACCAAACCGATATTTACCGACCGGAAGGTATTTTCTAAAAGTTTGACCATTTCCGCGGCGCCGGTTGAGGATACGGCTTTGATATTAGGGATAGATTGCTCGTAAAATGTTTTAGCAACTTTGGTACACGAAGGAGTAATTCCACCCACAACGCGTGGAGTGTTTTTGGTTGTATATACGGCATTACCCGGGTCAACACGTTCCGGTGAAAAAGCGAGATAGAAATCTTTGCCTACCTTGGAACCGTTTTCTTCAAGAATCGGTTTGATAAGTTCATCGGTTGTACCCGGATATGTAGTTGATTCCAGAACAACTAATACATTGTTTTTCATGTGCTCTTTGATCATGTTGACAGCACTTAAGATATAGCTTACATCCGGATCTTTTGTTTTAGATAAAGGGGTTGGCACACAAATGGAGATAGTGTCCATTTGAGCAACTTTTTTTGGGTCCATAGTAGCAATTAAATTTCCTGATTTGACTACTCGGGCAACTTCTTCGTTGGAAACATCATCAATGTCGGATTTACCGGCATTTATAAGTTTTACTTTTTCTTTTGAGATGTCATAACCGATAACTTTAAACCCTGACTTTGCCAATTCAATAGAAAGAGGCAAGCCAACATATCCTAAGCCGATAATTCCAACAACAGCATTTTTTTGTTTAATTTTATCTATCAGTTTTTGACTGTTATTAACTTTTGTCTTTGGCATATTTTCTCCTGGCAGATTGATTAAATATCACCTGCTATTTTGGTTCTCCAATAATTAAGACTATCCCTTAAAGTTGCCTTTAGATTATATCGGCTGGTGTAGTTTAACTCTTTAACAGTCTTAGCCTTGCTTCCTTTCAAATATGGAATGTCACTTTTCCTGAACCTGCTTTTATCTTTCTTAATACTGATTTTTGTATTTGAAAAACTCAGAAGGATATCAAGCAGATTTTTTAAAGGTTGAGATTTCCCTGAACATAAATTATAAATTTCTCCATTTTTTCCTTTTAAGGCAAGTTTCCTATAGCCTGTTACAATATCCCTAACATCTGAAATATCTCTAAAATTAGATAAGTCTCCAACTTTAATAATCGGATTAGAAAGCCCAACTTCAATTTCTGCAATTTGTTTTGAAAATGAGGGAATTGCAAAATTTATATTTTGGCGGGGACCTGTATGGTTAAAAGAACGTGAAACTACAGCAGGAAATTTAAACATTTTATAATTTGCAAAACAGGCATACTCAGCTATCAATTTTGAAACAGCATATGGAGAGTTAGGAGAAACGGGATGAATCTCTTTAAGAGATTTAAATTTATTAGCAGTTAAACCGTAAACTTCGGAAGAACTTATAAAAATAAATTTTTTCAGTTTTTCTAATTCAAGTGCTCCATTAATAATATTTGATGTTCCAGTTACGTTGATTTTATAACATTCTTTTTCAAATTTTAGTGATTGGCCAACCGATGAAAAAGCGGCAAGGTGAAAAATATAATCAGGTTTGATTTTTTTTATAACTGCTTTACATCGTGATGAATTTAGAATGTTAAGTTTACTTAGATTTAAACTTTTCAGATGTGAGATGTTCTCGAATGATTCATCTGGCAGGTAAGAACCGTAAACTTCAAAATTATTATTTAATAATTCTTCGGCAAGATAAGATCCTACAAAGCCGGTAATGCCTGTAATAAGAGCAGATTTTTTACTCATGATAATTTTAAGAACTAACCCGTTTCATATCGGCGTCAATCATCATGCTTACCAATTCTTTGAATGAGACTTTTGGCTCCCATCCAAGTTCTTTTTTCGCCAGTGTTGCATCTCCTAACAGAATATCAACTTCGGCAGGTCTGACAAAGCGCGGATCTGTAATGACAAAATCCTTGAAATCCAAATCAGCATATTCAAAAGCGGTTCTGACAAAATCTTCAACCGAATGGGTTTGTCCAGTTGCAATTACAAAATTACCCGGGTTTTCCTGTTGTAACATCAACCACATAGCTTCCACATAATCACCTGCAAATCCCCAGTCACGTTTGGAATCAAGGTTGCCAAGAGCAAGTTTATCCGTCAATCCATGTTTTATTCTGGCGACACCATCGGTAATTTTCCTTGTTACAAATTCAAGACCCCTACGAGGTGATTCATGATTAAACAGAATACCTGAGTTAGCATGAATATTATAGCTCTCACGATAATTAATAGTAATCCAATGACCATATACTTTAGCAACTCCATATGGAGAACGAGGATAAAATTTTGTGGTTTCTTTCTGGGGAGTTTCATGCACTTTACCGAACATTTCCGACGAAGATGCTTGGTAAAATTTAATATTTTTATCAATTAATCTGATAGCTTCCAGTATTTTAGTAACCCCTAAAGCATCAAATTCACCGGTTAAAACCGGCTGTGACCAACTGGTAGGAACAAATGATTGAGCGGCTAAATTATAAATTTCGTCCGGCCTGTTTTCTTCGACAATATTGATAATGGATAGTTGGTCTAAAAGGTCAGCCTGAACTAAAGTAATTTTATCTTTAATATGTTCAATTCTATCGAATGATTCAGTCGATGATCTTCTAACCATGCCGAAAACTTCATACCCTTTTGAAAGCAGTAATTCAGCCAGATAAGAGCCATCCTGACCTGTAATACCGGTAATCAAAGCTCGCATTTAAAACCTCTCTTTAACTAATTCATTTTTTCTGTTATACAGTCAAATTCTATTAGAGCTTAAAATATATATTTATTACTTGAACTGGTCAATAAAAGAGAAAGGAAATTGAAAATATATATTAAAATATTCTATGATATTTCAAAATATTTCGGTTTGATAAACTTGTTAAACGTATTTATATTAAATAAAACAGGAGAAAATATGAATAGAGCACTATCTATATCGTTTTTAATATTATTTATAATTGCTATTCAGACAAATTCTATTGTAAAGCAGAACAAAGGAGATAATTTGTCAGAAAATTTAACCGTTGACAGTTTGCTAAATCAAGCTGATGAGATTTTTCAAAAAAGAGATTATAAAACTGCATTAGAACATTATATGAAAACCGCTAAGCAGGCTCAGAAAGAATTTAACCTCTCTGTAGAATCTGAAGCTTTAGCTCAGGTTGCCAGAGTGAATCTTATTTTAGGCAATAAGGATGACGGGCGAGTTTATCTTGAAAAAGCCGCTGGAAGAGTTTCTGAAAGTGATCCTTATGGATGGTCTCGATATTTGGGCGTAAAGGGGAGATTTGAATGGCAGGATGACAATTTGAAAGAATCCAAGCTGACTTTTGAAAATATGTATAATTATTGCGTTGTAAATTCGTTATGGGGAAGAGCTGTTGATGCTGCTCACATGGTGGCGATTGTTGCTGAAACTGCAGAAGAACAAATCAAATGGGGACATATTGGAATTGAGGCGGCTGAAGCGAATGATCAACAAAGATGGCTGGGACCGCTTTGGAATAATATGGCGGGTACATATTATGATATAAAGCAGTATGATTCCACTCTGATTTGTTATCTAAAAGCAAGGGATTATCATTGGCAATTTTCAGGCGAAGTGGCAAAACTGTTTGCTGATTATCATGTTGGAATGACATATAGGTTGTTAGGAGAATTTGAAGAAGC
>QNAD01000174.1 GCA_003641345.1 Candidatus Zixiibacteriota bacterium
CTTTAGCGAGGAGTATCAAAAAATCTCTGTCGAGAAAGGTTGATAAGGGTATTATTAGGGCAGTAATATTTGAAAAAATGGAATTGATGAAAACTTCGTCAGCCGATGCTTTGCTTAAAATGATAGAAGAACCGCAACCTAATACAGTAATAATTTTAACATCAAATAGGCCAGAATTTTTATTGCCAACCATACATTCCCGTGCTCAGAAAATAAAGTTGGACAGAACTAAACCAGAGGTGTTGGAAGAATATTTAAAAGCACATTATGAAATTTCTGATATTAAGGCAAAGTTATTAAGTAAAATTTCAGAAGGCTATCCCGGGGATGCAATTGAGTTTATCGATCATGATCATGATAGTGATAGTTCTAAACGTGCAATTGGATTTTATCTGTTCAAATCATTAGTTAATGAGAGAAACTATGATATTTGTGCTCATCTCAATGAGATGTTTGATCAGAGTGATAGGTCAGCCGCCACAAATCTTTTGATATTCTGGCAGTCCCTTATAAGAGATTGTGCTTCATATTTGATTAACCAGAATGAAAATGAGTTGATTAATGTTGATTTTACTGAGGAGATAAAAAAATTATCAACTAAATTCAATAATTCTCAAACTGTTTTAGAGATGGCAGAACAAATTAAAATAACCCTTGCCGATTTACGACGCAATGTGCATATTCAGGGAGCTTTAACGGCTGTGGCACTTAAACTAAAGTCTAACTTGGAGATGTAGAGTTAATAGCCTTTTTTATTTTGGAGTTTTGAATGGCTGAATTATATTTAGTGGAATTTAAAGGGTCTCGTAAAGAGTATTTTTATAATACATTTTATCATAAGCTTTGTGAAGAAGATTATGTGGTTACACAAACCGACCGCGGTGAGGATTTAGGCGTAATTTTAAAGAAAATTGATATTGAAATTGAATTTGTCGATGATGACAAGCCTCAGTCAATTTTAAGAAAAGCTGGTAAAGATGATTTACAAAGGTATGAAGAATTACAAGAAAACGATCATAAATGTAAAAGAGAAATTAAAGATTTAATCCGTAAGCACGGGCTTGTAATGAAAGTAGTCGATATTGAAACTCAGCTTGACGGAAATAAAATGACAATTTTCTTTACTGCCGATCAAAGGGTGGATTTTAGAGGACTGGTCAAAGATTTGGCGTTTTGTTATAAAACAAGAATCGAGCTTAGGCAAATAGGAGTTAGGGATGAGGCTAGGCGTGTAGGTGGTTATGGAATATGCGGGCAGATGCAATGCTGTAATTCTTTTATAAAATCATTTAATCCAATTTCAACTCAGCAGGCACGGGAACAGGATTTGCCGATGAATCCTGCGAAAATTTCTGGTAATTGCGGTCGTCTGCTTTGTTGTCTGAGATTTGAAGTTGAACAGTATCGAACATGTAAGAAAAAATTTCCGAACCCGGGTACGAAAGTAAATACCAAAGAAGGTAATGGCGTAATTTCAAGAATTGATATATTCAATGAAGAGGCTGTTATTGTAGATGAAGAACATGTTCAGTTTAGGGCAAAAGCTGGAGATATTTTGGAAGTATCTAAGGATAGAGCAGAAAAATCTAAGGTTACCAGTAGTTCTGGAAAAGAATTTTTAGAAGAAGAACCGGACGTTGAAGATGTAAGTAAACTTGATGAAAATGATAATTAATAGATAATCAAGAGGATAGATGTGCCAAAGCCAATATATATTACCACACCAATTTATTATGTAAATGATAAGCCGCATATAGGACACGCCTATACGACTATTGCTGCTGATTTATTGAAACGATTCCATAAGATTGCCCAGAGAGATGTTTATTTTTTAACCGGAACCGATGAACATGGGTCTAAAGTTGCCGAAGCTGCTCGTGAAGCTGGACTGAGTGAAATAGCATTTTGTGACAGGACTATTGAAACTTATAAAACTGCTTGGAAAAATCTTTCTATAGATAACGATGATTTTATCAGAACCACATCCAAAAGACATGAACAAGCAGTCCATAAAATTCTGGATAAAATGCTGGAAGCAAAAACTGATAGTGGCGAAGATGTCATTTATTCTGATTATTATGAAGGTTTATATTGTCAGGGGTGTGAAAAGTTTTTAACCGAAAAAGATTTGGTTGATGGACAATGTCCAGATCATCAAAAACCCCCGGAAAAATTAAAAGAGAAAAATTATTTTATCAGACTTAATGCTTTCTTACCTAAGATAAAAGAAAAAATTGAATCCAATGAATTGTTGATAGTTCCCGAAGAACGTCGCCGGGAAGTTTTAGGTCTTATTAAACAAGGTTTGCCTGATTTTTCTATCTCACGCGAACGGGTTGAATGGGGTGTCCCGTTAAGCTTTGATGAAACTCAAGTAGCTTATGTATGGGTGGATGCACTTTCCAATTATATTTCCGCTGTTGGGTATGCCGATGATGAAAAAATGTTTGAGAAGTGGTGGCAAGAGGGTGAAGTGGTTCATCTGATGGCGAAAGATATATTGAAATTTCATTGTTTGTTATGGCCGGCTATGCTTATGGCGGCGGGAATTAAATTACCGGAAACGATGTTTTTGCACGGCTTCTTTACTGTCGATGGCAAAAAAATGTCCAAGAGTCTGGGGCTTAAAATTGATCCTAACGAGATGGTTGAAGAATTTGGTGCCGATGGAACAAGATATTTGCTATTGACACAATTTCCGTTTGGGATTGATGGAGACATTCAGGCTAACAGGTTTATTTCTCAATATAACTCTGATTTGGCTAATGATTTGGGAAATCTTGTTTCCCGAGTTGTAAAAATGATTATAGCTAACTTTGATGGGAAGCTTCCATCCCCTTGTGAAAATATTGATGGTGTTGATGAGTTGATTTCTCAGGCGGCATCTTTACCGGGGACTGCTTATTCGCATATTAAACATTTTAGATTAGGTCATGCAATAGGCGACACGATGAAACTGGTTAAAGCTACCAATAAATTTTTTAATGACAGTGCTCCCTGGAAACTTGCCAAAGAAGGCAAAAAAGATGAAATGGGCGGGATACTATATGCCAGCTGTGAAATAATTCGGATTGTATCTATTTTACTTTCGCCGATTATGCCCAACAAAATGAAAGAGATTAGAGATATTTTCAGTTTGGATGATTCTACTTTAACTCTTGAGAATGCCAGCAAGTTTTTTGATTTGGTACCGGGGACTACTTTAGTTATGGAAGATGCTATTTTCCCCAGACTTAAAGCGAAAAAGAAAGAAGAAAAAAAAGAAAGCCAGCCTGAAATAGATGACAACCTATTAGATATCTCAGATTTTGCCAAAGCACAATTGAGAGTTGCCGAAGTAATAGAAGCGGAACGGGTGGAAGGAGCTGATAAACTCCTAAAGCTCCAAATAGATATTGGCATAGAAAAAAGACAGATTATTGCCGGTGTGGCACAATTTTATACTCCCGAAGAAATCATAGGCAAAAAAATAACGGTCGTTACCAATTTAAAACCTGCGATTATCCGAGGGGTGGAATCGAATGGGATGCTTTTGGCGGCAAAAAAAGGAAAAAAATTACATCTGTTGACACCCGATGGTGATTTGCCTCCCGGAGCAAAAATTAGCTGATGATTGATTCACACTGTCATTTGAATTTTCCGCAGTTTAAAGATATTCAATCAAAATTAGTTGATGATGCTTTACAAACAGGGGTGCATACAATTATAAATATTGGGGTTGACCTGGAAACATCGGAAGCATCTATTGCATTAGCTGAAAAATATGATGCTATATATGCTACGGTTGGATATCATCCTCATGATGCTAAAAATGTAGATGATGTAATAATTAAGAAGCTGAAAGAATACGCATCGCATCCGAAAGTTGTAGCAATCGGCGAGATTGGTCTGGATTTTTATCGTGATAAATCTCCTCGAAATATTCAGGAAAAAGTTTTTCACAAACAGATTGAACTTGCTATTGATTGCAAACTTCCTATTGTAATCCATACCCGAGAAGCATTTAGGGAGACAATTAAGATTGTTAATGAGTATGCCTCTGATTTGGTTGGCGGGGTGTTTCATTGTTTCCCTGGGAATGTTGATGATGCTTATGAGGTTTTTGAGGTTGGTTTTTTGATTTCGGTCGGGGGAATTATTACTTTTAAGAACTCTGCTATGGCACAGGTTGCAGAAGAAGTTTCTTTGAATAATATAATTATTGAAACCGATTCGCCGTATCTGGCTCCGGTACCGTATCGAGGAAAAACCAATCAACCATCGTATGTTAAATTTGTTTGTGAAAAATTAGCCGAACTTAAAAATCTTCCGTTTGAACAGGTGGAAAAAAATACCGATAGGAATTGTCAGAAACTGTTTAAATTGGTCGAAACTTTTGGTGACTGAAATGTCAGCCTACCATGCCAAAAAAAGACTCGGGCAAAATTTTTTACAATCAGAAAAAATAATCAGAAAAATAATTGATCAGCTTGAAATTAGTGAGATTGATAATGTTATAGAGATTGGTTCCGGTCGTGGTGCCTTAACTGAGTATTTGGTTGAATCTAATGCGGCTAAAATTTATGCAATAGAGTTTGATAAAGATTTGATTGGTTATCTGAATAAACTTTTTAACTCAAATGATAATATTGAAATTATTCAAGCAGATTTTTTATCTTATCAGCCGGAAATTGACAAATTCAAATTAGTTGGTAATCTGCCATATAATATTACATCACCCGTAATTGATTGGACAATAAAGAATCATTCACAGGTTCAAGCGGCGGTTTTTATGATACAGAAAGAGATGGCGGATAGAATCTGTTCAACGCCCGGTACCAAAAACTGGTCGCCGATTTCAATATTTATTCGTTTATATTTTGAGGTGGAAAAATGTTTTGATGTGTCTCCGCATCATTTCAAGCCAGTGCCAAAGGTGACATCATCGGTTATAAAATTAACTCC
>QNAD01000175.1 GCA_003641345.1 Candidatus Zixiibacteriota bacterium
AAATTACAGATACCATCAGCATCATTATCAGCACCATCATTATTGGTATCATAATCAGGAAGCGGACCAAAGCCATCTACTCCAATAGCACAATCATCACAACCGTCACCATCTAAGTCCTGACAAATATTCGGATTAGTATTATTCATATCAGTTGCATCCGGCACACCGTCGTTATCATCGTCACTATCGGTAGCATTACAGATACCGTCGGCATCGGTGTCAGTTCCATCATTATTGGTGTCATAATCAGGAAGCGGACCAAAACCATCAACGCCAATAGTACAATCATCGCACCCGTCACCATCTAAATCCTGGCAAATATTTGGATTCAAAGGTTCTGTATCTAATCCATCTTCTATACCATCGTTATCATCATCCGAATCACATACATCCCCCACACCATCACTATCGGTATCAGTCTGTGTCGGATTATAATCGGTAGGGCAATTATCATCGGGACAGGTATTGGTTGGATTACCCGGGTCACCATAACCGTCATTATCAGTATCAACACAAATATATGTTGCAGTAACTTCAGTTTCTGCTAAAGGAGAAAAAGCCGACCACTGATTTTCGTCGTCCTGTGCTCTTACTTTGTATAAATATGTTCCGACTGGTTTATCTGTAAAACTGTAGGTTGTATCGATAATAGTTGATGATATAATTGTCTTAGTTGCATAGGTTTTTACTGGATAAATATCATCGACATAAAAACCTGGTTCAACAACATATCCATCGGTATTATAATAGAAACGGAAATATAATTCCTGCCCGACATAAGCACTTAAATCAAAAGTTGCAGGTATCCATCCACCGGAATAACCAGTAATTCCATTTCCTAAATTACTCCCATTTGGATTATAATTAGTTGTAATATTGCCTGGAATGCTTGACCATGAATTTCCGTCTGTTGAAACCATGACATAAGCATAGTCCCAGTCAGTTTCAATATTATAATAAGTTCTAAAAGTAAGTGACATACCTGCCGTTACTTCAATAGGATATATCGAAGTCAAGGTGTTGTTCAAGCCGTTTCCTGAATCACTATGGAAGCTACTTGGGGATGAATAAAAATTAGTAGAAAGATTAAATCCGTTTGAAATAAAAGAATCAAAATTGTCGGCATTGTCTGTTCCAATAGTTTCACCTTGCATCTCTACCAGTTCGTAATAAACCGCAGGGTTATTAGGTTCATCGGATTTACTCCAATTCACATTATAAATAACAGAATCTACCGAAGACGGCAAGTATATAGCAGGCACATCAGGACTACGCAAACTATAAATATCGCCGGCTATTCTTGCAAAAAACAGATTTGGCTCTAAATTTTCAGAGACTAAATCTGATTTGCGTGATAGAGGAGGCCAAAAGCCATCACTGCCACCACCAACTTCCATAGTCATAGAAAATATTTTATTTTTTGTCGTTTGTTCCCCATAGCCCCAATCATCCGCATCTCCATTTACAACATATAAAATCCAACCCGGACCGGGAGCGTAACCGTTCATATTTCTAACAGTATCACCGATTTCATAAAAGATATCTTCGTCTGGAGTATAAGCTTGAGTATATCCCCATGGCCAGAGCAACAAATTTGAATAAGAATGATAATTCAACGTAATTACAAATTCATGGGCTTCAATAAAATCTCTAATTGCTTGAGTCTCCGGTTCAGAAAAAGGTCCCGTTCCCCGATAGGTTTCATCACTGGTAACTGGCGAAGACCCTAAATCATCATAACCCCAGTGAGTTCCATAATTTCTATTTAAATCAACGCCATAGGTACCATCTCCGTTATTGCGTCTGTTTTTCCGCCACATTCCACCACCATTAGGTTCTATAACTTCATTATGATAATAGCCATCAGGGTTAACACAGAGTATAAACCAGATTTCTCTTTCATCGACCAACTCGGTAATATTAGGCCAAACACCATAATTTGCCATTAAATGATCAATGAAATAAATTAATACTTCCGGAGTTATAACTTCACGGGCATGATGCAATGCATTAAAAAAAACTTCCGGTTCATCTTCATCAACATTCGGATTATCAGAAATTTTAAACGCCCAGATATCTCGTCCTTCAAGAGATTGACCAATACTTATTTTGGAAGAAACCAGAGTTGGATAACTAAGAATCAAATTATCAATATAATCATTAATTTCATCAATAGTTTTCCAGCCACCCATATCTTTGGCAGCCATTCTCGATTGGTAAAAAGAAACTATATCATCTTGAATAATTTCTGTTTGATAACCTTCGGATTGAATATTATTCAATTCCTCTTGGGTTACAAATACTTCAATATAATCCTGTCCCTCAGAAATTTTATCAAGATGCATACTCAGAAGATTTATAATTTGCTCTTTGTCTTCATAGTATATCTTGACCTGTTTTAAAATCTCAGATGAAAATATTTGAGAAGTTAATAGAAAAAGAACTAACAACAATCCAATTGCTACCTTATTAAGCACGATTACCTCCAGATAAGAAATGTAAAAAAATGCAGTATTGCATTTAAAATAATAAATTATCCCATTTTTGCAAATAGAATCACAATATTATTATATCGACCGAATATTTGAACTACTCTACAATACAAATATCAAATAACAGTCAATTTCGGGCTAATATTCAACATATTTATATTATTTCATAAACGTATAAACTGCGTTTTTTATGGCATTTACAAACTTGAAAAATATATTAAATACTATTATAGTAAATAATGAATTTATTGATTTTAAATGAAAATGACCAATTAAGCGATAATCAATTTATTATAACTGATCATCGTGCTAATCATATTTTAAATATTCTAAAACTCTCAGTAGGTTCTCAATTAAATCTTGGATTAATTGACAAATTCACAGGTATTGGAATTATTGAAAAGATTGATAATAAAAAAATTACTATTACCATTAAAGAATCTCATGAGAAAATTAAAGCTTTGCAAAGCATCAATATCATTTGTGCTCTTCCCCGTCCTCAGACAATAAAAAAGATTTTATTTATTGCAGGAATGACTGCTATACGAAATATTTTTTTTATCCGAGCCAATCGGGTTGAGAAAAGTTTTTTTCAATCTCCTCTACTTGATAAAAAAGAATATATGAAATATTTAATTGAAGGGATGAGTCAGGGCAAACAGATATTTTTACCAAATGTTAGTTTCCATACAAAATTCAAGCCTTTCTTTGAAGATTACTTACCTGATAATTTCGATAAGAATAATAACAATTACAGGTTGTTACCTGATATGGAAGCATCATCCACAATAAATTCTGTATATAAAAAATCAGACAGCAATATATTACTTGCTATTGGACCCGAAGGTGGTTGGGTTCCGTTTGAAATTGAGATGATGAAATCTCTTGGGTTCAAAAAATTCAAATTATCTGATTATACATTAAGAGTGGAACATGCTTTAATGGCATCTATCTCACAATTAGAACTTATCAATACGCAATAAAAAAAGCCGCTCGCCATTGGCAAGCGGCTCATATCGAATAATATTCTACTTAGAAATTAATCTTCGCAGTAAAATATTGATTAGCATCGAAAAATTCTGTTTCGGTCCAGGAATATTCAAATGTGACATTTGATTCACCAACCTCGTAAGTTAAACCAGCACCAAACGAAAGACCATAAATATAGTCTTCCTGAGAGGAATAGTTGTAACCACCGCGGATTGAATATTTAGAATCGTAAACATATTCGAACCCACCCTGCCACTGATCTTCAGAGAAGTTATTGGAAACAAAGTTTCCGGTAACTGTGGCAAAGTTCGGACCATTATCCATAAAGTCATAAGCTACACCAAATTTGATAAAACTTGGAAGCTCAAAACCTGTGGCATTAGGACTAACAACACGCTGTCCGGCTTCTTCATAAGAACGATCAAAACCAGGTCCATCAAATTTCATTGTCGGTCCATAATTCTTGATAACCATTCCAAAAGAAACACCTCTCCAACGCGGATTATAAATAAATCCTGCGTCAAATGCCATACCACTCGCTTTAACATCAAAAATAGTTTCATTGATATAAGTAAATGTTGCACCAAATGAAACATTAGCTGTTAAAACTTTTGCATAAGAAACACCTACAATTGACATTGTCGGGTTAAAAGATGTCCCGGTACCTTCCGGTTCTAAAGTTGTAGTTTCCTCAATATCTCCTATCGAAACTACTTTTGCTGAAAAAGCAAGAGTACCAAATTCATCAAATTTCTTTGCAAAACCACCAAAATTAACATCAATGTCAGCAAAATATGGAATATGAGAAAACATTATCTCAGTTCCTTCCATACTTGCCAACCCGGCAGGATTCCAAAAAACTGATTCCAGTCCCTCAGTATTAGCCGTCAAGGCACCACCCATAGAAGATCCACGCGCTCCAATTGGAATCAATAATTCCTGAGCGCCAGAGGTACCTACTTTATTAAAGTTCCCAGCAAAGGCCGAAGTAAAGGTCAGCCCAAGGAGAACAATAAAAAATAACATAAATTTAAACTTCACTTTTTATTCCTTCCTTTAGTATTGACCTAATTGCTCTTCTTCGACAAAAATAGCTAACTTCCCTACTTTTTGGCCAAAGCCAGGTGCTTCAACCAAATATACATAAATACCAGAAGCAAGCGGAATGCCACCTGTATTCAATATGTCCCAGTTTGTCCAAGTTTCAGGGTTGTCTTTTTCAATTTTAGCAACCTGGTCACCTGAGAGACTAAATATACGAATTGTACATTCTTCAGGTAGATTAGTAAATCTAATCTGGCGATTGAATACACTGGCATCATAAGAAGAGTACAGATAATACGGATTAGGTACTGCTTTGATTCTATCAAGCTGATCTTCTCCTGTAGCAACAACTGTTGGAGCTTCAGCTACAAA
>QNAD01000176.1 GCA_003641345.1 Candidatus Zixiibacteriota bacterium
CTTATGTATATACGCCGACCTGCCCCGAATGTATAACTGATAGGGATGGTGATGGATTTGGTAATGTATGTGATAATTGTGAATATGTTTTTAATCCTGAACAAATAGATACTGATGGAGATAAGATAGGTGATCTATGTGATGAATGTCCCAATGATTCCTTAAACGATTGGGATCAAGATGGTATTTGTGCCAATATTGATAATTGTCCTACTCTTCCTAATGCCGATCAGACTGATTCTGATAACGACGGTATAGGTGATGCTTGTGATAATTGTCCTAAAGATTTCAATCCGGACCAGATTGATAATGATGGGGACGAGCGTGGTGCACTTTGTGACTGTAATGATAATGACCCTGAAAATATTATTGTCGTTTGGTATATTGATAAAGACGGCGATTCATACGGTGACCCTGATGATAGCACAGAAAGCTGTGAACATCCTGATGGTTACGTTTCAAACAATGGTGATTGTGATGATAATGATTCTACAATAAGCCCTGAAAAGGTATGGTATGCAGATGATGATTCTGATACATTTGGTAATTCATCTGATTCTTTGATTCAATGTGAACAACCAGAGAATTTTGTAGATAATAACAATGATTGCGATGATAATGATTCTACAATAAACCCTAAAAAGGTATGGTATGCAGATAATGATTCTGACACATTTGGTAATTCATCTGATTCTTTGATTCAATGTGAACAACCGGAGAATTTTGTAGATAATAACAATGACTGCGATGATACCAATAACGAAATTTTATCCGAATTGTTTTGGTATGCAGATGTCGATGGTGACGGGTATGGTGATTTGACAACAAGGCAAAATTCATGTATCCAACCGGATAGTTTTGTTGCTGATTTTACGGATTGTAATGATACTGATCCGAATATAAATCCAAATTCAATATGGTATTATGATGAAGATAATGACAACTATGGCGATACATCAGTAATCCTATATGGCTGTAACCAACCTAAAAATTATGTTCTGGTAAAAGGAGATAATTGCCCCGATACATATAATCCTGATCAATCTGATTCAGATAATAATGGTATAGGGGATGTCTGTGATGATTTATCAACAGCTATTGAAGATAGCCCTGTTAAACCGTTACCGGATATTTTTTCGTTAGGACAAAATTTTCCTAATCCGTTTAATGCTGAAACGATGATATCTTTTGCGATTCCGGAAAAATCTTTTGTAAATTTTACTATCTATAATTTATTAGGTCAAAAGATTTCCACTTTAGTTAACAGTTATTATCCGGCAGGTTATCATCAGGTTCTCTGGAACGGGAAAAACGACAAAGCTCAGGATACTCCGAGCGGTATTTATTTATACCGGATGGAAGCAGGCAATAAGAATTTTACCAGAAAATTAATTATGCTAAAATAATTTTTGATTTACAATAATTTGATATTGTAAATCCGTTTTTCAGTTGTAATAAACCGGTTTACCGGTTATATTCTTGAGATGAAAAAATAAATCCCTTTCAGGGAGCATGAAATGAGAAAATATCATTATTTTGTAATTTTATTTATTTTAATTTTAGCGGCTAATCTGATTGCTCAACCGAAAATTGACAATGACCCTTTTTGGCAATCATCGGAGATTAATGTTTTTTCCTCAGGGATTATCTGGCGGGACTGTAATGGTGATGGGTATGTTGATGTCTTTTTCTCAAATGGAAATGATATTGTAGAAGCCAAGAATAATATCTATATATCCAGTTATGGGGTTTTACCTTCGTCAGCTACCTGGTATTCTGTAAACAATGAATACAGCGGACATAGTGCGGTGGGGGATATCGATGATAACGGTTACCCTGATTGGGTGGTGGCGAATTATATCGGAGCCGATGGTTTCTCTACGGCAAACTTAGCCAATTTGTATTATAACATGAATGGTTTCCCAAATATAACTCCTGACTGGTATAGCGGTGATAGTATTTATAATTTTGCCAATGCTTTGGGTGATTTTGATAATGATGGTGATTTAGACCTTGTGGTTGCCACCGGAGAAATTTATGAAAGCGTATATTTACCTGATAGAATTTATTATAATATAAATGGTCAATTGCAATCTTTGCCCGGTTGGCAGTCAACGTATGAGGATGCTACCCTTGATGTTACTGTCGGTGATGTTGATAAGGATGGTGATCTGGATATTGCCTTTGCCTCTGACGGTATTGGAGCTGGCATATATTATAATAATAATGGAACGATAGAAGCTTCCCCATCCTGGCAGTCAGCTAATACCGAACCGGCTAACACACTTATTTTTGGTGATGTCAACGGTGATGGCTGGTTGGATTTGGTAGTAGCTTTTAATAAGCAATTAGGCGGTGACGGGTATTTCATGGTTTATTTTAATGACGGTTCAGGAAATTTGAATCCGGTAGCTGGCTGGCAGTCTTCAACTGGCGGTTATGGCTCCGGAGTTGCGATGTATGATTATGATAATGATGGTGATGAAGATTTAGCGGCTGGGAGTTGGGGTAGCAATTTTGTTTTGTATGAAAACATAGGTGGAACTTTTACAACATCACCTGTATGGCAGGCAAATCCTTCTACGTTGGTCGAAGAGATGGCTTGGGTGGATGTTGATGGCGATGGTTTGGAGTGGCTGATTGATACTATTCCTGCTGATGGAAGCAGAAAACTGTTTTACACTAAACACCATCCTTTGTATGCTATTGATTCTGTTATAATGGATGGATCAAAACTTGCCGATCCGGAATATTGCTATGACATGGTGTATGGCTGGCTTTCGTTGGTATCGGCACCTGTCACTGAAATAAAAGTATTTTACAAATACTCTTTTAAAAATGATATAACTATTTCCAACTGGGATACTTTTAATATGGCTTTTGAGGACACTTCGAAACCTTTGATAGATTTCTACGCTGATACAACTTTTGGCTGGGCTCCTTTAGAAGTACAGTTTACCGATAGCTCAATAAATTCAAACAATTGGAACTGGGGTTTTGATGATGGGTCCATATCATCCGAACAAAACCCTATCCACACATTTGAAACTGGGGGAGCTTTTAATGTTTCTTTGACAGCTCAATTACCGGATGCCATTCATAATCATACCGAACGGAATATGGTGGTAGTTTTAGGGGATACCATTTATTTTAAAGATACCCTTATAACAACTCAAAATTTTTCTATTCCGGTATATTTAAGCAATTCAATACCGATGGAACAATTGATTCTTCCTATTTACTATGGCGGGGATGTTGACCTTGATCTTACCGGTTTTAATACCGATGGTTGCCGAACCGATTATTTTTATGATGTGAAAAAAATATCTCATAATGACCCCTCAAGTCAGGTTGTCTTAAATTTGAAATCAACCGCTCCCGGTTTATATAATCCGTTGCCTCCGGGTTCGGGCAAAGTTCTGAATTTGGAATTCACACAAAACACCGGATTGGGGAATAATCAATTTGATTCCACAACTTTAAATTTCAGATCATTACAATTCGAAGCCGGGTTTATTGATTTTGTGCCTCGTGTGATTGATGCTAATATACAGGTTGGTATTTGCGGTGATGTTAACGGTCAAGGGGATGGTACCACGATTTCGGATATAACATATTATGTTGGTTATATGTTTCAGTGGGGAGATGCACCTCCTTTAGAAACGGCTGCCGATGTTGATGGTTCTGGAGCATTGTTAGTATCTGATTTAACTTATATGGTAGCATATCTATTTCAAAGTGGACCAGCCCCTCATTGTGGATTATAAATTGAGAAAAATCTTAACTTAATAGGCTGGGCAGACGAGGGCGTCTGTCGTTCACAGTCTTAGTAGGTTGTGATCTGCAATTTGCAGTGTTAGACATGAAAAACGAAAAATAGGAGTTAAAATAATAAATGATAAGAAGAAATCACCAGAGTTGACGATACACGAATTGCATCAAATGAATGATTGTCCGACATGGACAAATCCCGATGAACTTGCTGCATTCCTTTACAAAAGCCTCAAACCATACGAAGATCCATTACCACAGGTGAGGCAAGGAATCAGCGATGCTCTGGAACCGCGTACTGGAGAGTCCGGATTTGTACTTGTGGCAGAGATTGACCAAAAAGTTGTTGGTGCTCTCATTATGTTGCGAACTGGCATGAAAGGTTACATTCCTGAGAATCTCCTTTTGATGGTTGCAGTTGACCCATCCACACGTGGTAAAGGTGTTGGTGCTCAAATCATCAAACACTCCTTTGAGATAGCTGATGGTGACGTAAAGCTTCATGTTGAATACGATAACCCAGCTAAACGCCTTTACGAACGTCTTGGGATGACAAGTAAATATGCCGAGATGAGGTACCAAAAATGAACCGCGTTACCATTGATCTCCAAAAACTTAGGCATAACATTAAAGTTATCAAGGGTTGGATGGAAGAGCATGATGCCGCATGGACAGTCGTAACAAAAGTTTTATGTGGTCATACCGATACGTTACGTGCTTTGCAATTATTGGGGATTCGTTCTATGGGAGATTCACGTCTTTCAAATTTGCAGGCAATTGAGAAGTTATTTCCAGATTTCGAATCATGGTATCTTCGAGTAGCGGATATGTCGTCTGTACATAATGTTGTGAACCTATCCGATGTAAGTTTGAATAGTGAAATTCAAGTTATCCATTCACTGAATGAACAAGCACAACTACTAAACAAAAAACATAGCATTATTATCATGATTGAGCTTGGTGATTTAAGAGAAGGTATTCTTCCGGGCTCTTTAATAAAGTTCTATGAAACTGTTTTTGAGTTGTCCAATATAGAAGTTATAGGTATTGGAGCTAATCTTGGGTGTTTGGCTGGGGCAGTTCCAAATATCGACCAATTCACACAGCTTGCTCTATACCGTGAA
>QNAD01000177.1 GCA_003641345.1 Candidatus Zixiibacteriota bacterium
CTGAAATATAAAGGATATGACGTTACTCAGGTGATGAATTTGACTGATATCGATGATAAAACTATTCGGGATTCTCAAAATGAGGGAATCTCTTTAAAAGATTTTACAGCTCGCTATATCAAAGCCTTTTTCGAGGATATTGATACTTTAGGGATTGAGAGAGCCGAACATTATCCAGCCGCAACAGACCATATTGATGAAATGATTGAGATTATAAAAAAACTCAAAGAGAATGGTCTGGCTTATGAAATAAAAGGGAATTGGTATTTTAAAATATCCGGTTTTAAAAACTATGGCAAATTAGCTAATCTTGATATGGACGGATTAAAAGCCGGTGCCAGAGTTGCCGCTGATGAATACGAGAAAGATTCGGTCTCAGATTTTGCTCTTTGGAAAGCATGGGATGAATCTGACGGTGATGTTTATTGGGAAACCGAACTCGGTAAAGGTCGTCCCGGGTGGCATATTGAATGTTCGGCGATGTCTACCAAGTATCTTGGTAACCATTTTGATATTCATACCGGCGGAGTTGATAATATGTTCCCTCACCATGAGAATGAAATTGCTCAAACCGAAGGTGCTACCGGTGAGAAATTTGTTAATTACTGGATGCATTGCGAGTATTTGATTGTCGATGGTCGGAAGATGTCAAAATCTTTAGGGAATTTTTATACTCTAAGAGATATAATTGATAAAGGGTATAGTGGGGTTATTGTAAGGTATTTACTTTTGGCAACTCATTATCGTCAACAATTGAATTTTACTTTTTCCGGTCTTGATGCCGCTCGGTCGGCTTTAGAGCGGTATAACGATTTTATAACAAATCTTGAAGATTTTCAAGGTGATGGTGATTCCGGCGGAACAGCTTTGGAAGCTATTGAAAAAGCATCGAAAGGTTTCGAAGAAGCTCTTGATGCCGATTTGAATATTTCCGAAGCTCTGGGAGTTGTCTTTGATTTTATTCGAGATATAAACCGTTTAAAAGCTGATAATAAATTATCAGATGAAGAGCGAAATAATGCTCTTGAGTTAATCCGTAAATTTGATTCTGTGTTTAATTTTACTTATGAAAATAAAGGTGATGACTCATTAGTGGCAGAAGTTGAAAGTCTTATTACCAAAAGAACTGAAGCCAGAAAAAATAAAGACTTTGAATCTGCTGACCAGATTAGAGACAAGCTTCAGGAAATGGGAATTATTTTAGAAGATACTCCGCAAGGAGTTAAGTGGAAACATAAACTATAAGAAGCTATGTAGCTTAAATTCAGACAATTATTTTTATGTTTGTGATAAAAATGTATTGACAGAAAGAAGAAAATATATTTCTTTCTGTGCTTTAATAAGCCGGTGTAACTCAGTTGGTAGAGTAGCTGATTTGTAATCAGCCTGTCGGCGGTTCGACCCCGTTCACCGGCTTTTTTGTTTATATTTTGAATTTTCCACTCAAAACTTAAACTTGATATTTTTTTTGCAACAATATAAATTTTATTCAGTAAATAGAATAAAACAATTATTTGAAGATTTATGAATATTATTGATGTACAAGACCTGACCAAGATTTATCAAACCGGTATGAGAAAAGGTGGGATTGTAGCTCTTGACGGAGTTAATCTTTCTGTTGAGCATGGTGAAATCTTTGGTCTTTTGGGACCTAATGGTGCCGGTAAAACAACTTTATTTAAAGTTCTACTAAATATCACCAATCCAAACAGTGGTTCCTGTATGATCAGTGGCTTGGCTCCATCTGATCCAAATTCAAGAAAAAAGATTGGTTATCTACCTGAAAACTATCGTTTTCCAAATCATTTAACCGGTTTGGAACTTTTGGAAATTACTATCAGGCTTTATGGTTTTAATTCATCAGAATTCACTGAAAATATTGATAATTTATTGGAACTGGTTGGAATGGAGAAGTGGAAGAATAGTAAACTGAAAAAGTATTCCAAAGGCATGCTCCAACGTATTGGATTAGCTCAGGCGATGGTAACTGATCCGGATATTCTCTTTTTGGATGAACCAACTGATGGTGTTGATCCGGTAGGGCGGATGGAAATTAAAGATATTATGAAAAAGATAAGAGATGATGGGAAATCAATTATTTTAAATACTCATCTTTTATCCGAAGTAGAGATGGTTGCAGACAGGGTTGCTATTTTGATGAATGGCAAAGTTGCCAGAATTGGATCGGTTGAAGAATTAACAAGTAAAACCAGTCATTATGAAATTGAAGCTGATTTTGGACATAAGTTTGTAGAAATACCGGAAAAATTTGGGAAAAGATTATCTATTTCCACTAAAAGCATGTTGGTCGAATTGAAAGAACTTGAATATATAAATGATATAATTGATTTGATTAGAATTAAGAAGATAAGTATTCGTTCTGTAAAGCCATTAAAAATTTCTCTTGAGCAATCGTTCATTGAAACTGTTTCCGGTGAAGGGACAAAAGAATGAGAGGTATAACAAGAGACAGTTTTGCGGAGATGATTGATCGTAAAATTATTTTTATTTTCGGTTCCATCACTCTTTTGGTGATTATCGGAGTTTTGTTTACATCGAATATTTCAATAAATGGTTTTGGCGGCGATGATATGAAATTAGATGATTTAAATCAGGCATTGGGCAATCCAATGATGGTCTTTTTCTCCTGGTTTATGTCTTTTTTAGTTTTTTTAGCAGTAATGGGTACTGCCGGTTTATTACCAAGTATGTTGGTCAAGGGAAGAGCAGATTATTATTTGTCAAAACCTATTTCAAGATCATCTTTGCTTTTGAATAAATTGCTGGGGGTTTGGGTTTCGTATGGTTCAATGATTGTTGTTTGTGGGTTACTTACATATTCAGCTATTGTTTTAGTTCATGGTGGATTTCAATTTAAAGTAGTGTATATATTTATCTTTTCATTGTTGAGTTATTTTTGCTGGTTGGCTGTTCTGTTTTTAGCTGGAGTAGTGTCCGGTTCACAGCCAGTAAGTATAATGTCTGCTTTTATTGTCTGGGTTTTGTACAAAGTTTTGTCATCGGCTAAGATGGTTCAGGATATAATAAGTTCTCAATTTGTGAAAACTTCGATTGATGTTTTTTACTATATAATCCCTAAGAATTCTGAATTTTTTGATATTAGTGAAAAATTAGTACAGGGTAAACCGGTAAATAATTGGTCTGATTTTTATACTACGATCATAGTTTCTATTATTCTTATTTTTGGCTCAGTATATCTTTTTAAGAAAAAGAATTATTAGACTCCAAAATCAGTTAGTTTCAAAAACGAAGAAGTTAAAATATTTTCACTTCTTTAATTCAAAGCCTTTACACAGTCATTACAAATTTCTATATTTCAAAAAATAATTTATAAGGAGGCAAATATGAATTCTAAGGAATATCTCAAAAAAAATGAAAAAAAGAGGATGAGGGAATTATATGAATTTCTAAAGTTTCCCTCGGTGTCAGCTAATCCAGTTCATAAGAAGGATATTAAAGATTGTGCCGAGTGGGTGAAAAATCATTTCAAAAATATAGGATTTAAAACTAAGACATATCCGACCAAAGGACATCCGGTTGTATATGCCGAATATATGGTTGATAAAAAACTTCCGACAGTACTGTATTACGGTCACTATGATGTGCAACCTCCTGAGCCGTTAAATCTCTGGAAGTCCGAACCTTTTAAGCCGGAAATAAGAGCTGGATATATTTATGCACGTGGTGCGAGCGATGACAAAGGACAAACGTTTGCACATATTAAAGGGTTGGAATCTATTATTAAAACAACCGGTACTCTTCCAATAAATGTAAAATTTTTAATCGAAGGGGAAGAGGAAACTGCATCTGAAAATCTGCCTGTTTTCATTAAAAAAAATAAAAAAATGCTTAAAGCTGACATAGTTGTTATTTCCGATACCTCTCAATTCAATAAAACACTTCCTGCGGTGACTTTCGGTCTGAGAGGTTTGGCGTTTGTTGAAGTTTTTGCATATGGACCAAATAGGGATGTACACTCTGGAAGTTACGGCGGGGCTATTGCTAATCCTGTAAATATTTTATGTTCTTTAATTGGTCAGCTTCATGATAAAAACGGAAAAATTGCTGTTCCTGGTTTTTATAAAGATGTGAAAAATATCGGGAAATGGGAAAAGGCTCAGTTTAAAAAACTGCCTTATAATGAAAAGCTTTACAAAAAAGGTCTTGGAGTTAATTCTTTGCACGGCGAAAAAGGATTTACTACTTTTGAAAGAAGTTGGGTTCGCCCAACTTGTGACGTCAATGGGATAACCGGTGGTTATCAGGGTGAAGGTGCAAAAACTATTATTCCGGCGATGGCGTCTTGTAAAATTACAATGCGATTAGTACCTGCTCAGGACCCTAAAGATATTTGTGACAAAGTTGAAAAATATCTAATTAAGATAGCGCCTAAATCGGTGAAACTGAAAGTTGTCAAACATGGTGGGGCTAAAGCGGTAGTAGTACCTACTGAAGGTCCATGGTTGGAAGCGGCTGGACGTGCGATTAAATCTGGATTTGGTAAAGAGCCGGTCTTTATGAAAGAAGGAGGGTCAATTCCTATAGTCGGAGATTTCAAGCAATTATTGGGAATTGATACACTTTTGATAGGACTTGGTCAAAACGATGATAATATCCATTCACCAAATGAAAGATTTAGAGTGATTGATTTTGAACGTGGTTGTAAAACAGCTGCGGCATTGCCTTTTGAGTTAGCGAAAGTTAAATAATGGATTTGAATTTAGAAGGGAAGAAGGCACTTGTAACAGGTGCCTCTTCCGGTTTGGGTGCTGCTGCGGCAAAAATGCTGGCACAAGAAGGTGCTGATGTTATAATTTGCAGTCGCAATATTGATAAATTAAAAGCAACTGC
>QNAD01000178.1 GCA_003641345.1 Candidatus Zixiibacteriota bacterium
TCGGGACCGGATGGGTATCAGACCGGTTTATTACACTATTCATAATAATAAATTTTATTTTGCCTCGGAGATTAAATCTCTGTTTTGTGAGCAGTCTATTCCAAGGGGAATTGATTACAAAGGGCTAAGTGAGATTTTTACATGGTGGACAACTTCACCGCCCAGAACGGTCTTTGAGAATATCAATGAATTAGAAGCTGGTCATTATTTACTCGTTAAAGATGGAGAAATTAAAAATTCTAAATATTGGTCAATTGATTATCCCGAAGAATATGACAGAAATCGTTCAATCTCATCCTGGGCGGAAGAACTACACGAGTTGCTTGTTGATTCTGTTAGGTTACGATTAAGAGCCGATGTTCCAGTAGGTGCTTATCTTTCCGGTGGTCTTGATTCATCGGTTACTACCGCCTTAATTAAAAAATTTACAACTAATAAACTGGAAACTTTCTCAGTTGCTTTTCATGATAAAGCTTACGATGAATCAGAATACCAATTCCAAATGGCTGAGTTTTTAGGGACCAATCATCATCAAGTAAAATGTTCCTATGATAATATAGCACAAAGTTTTCCATCGGTTATTTATCATACCGAAAAGCCGATTGTTCGAACCGCACCGACCCCGTTATATCTTTTATCAAAACTGGTTAATGATGCAAATTTCAAGGTTGTTTTGACAGGCGAAGGTGCTGATGAAATTTTTGCCGGATATGATATTTTTAAAGAAACGATGATAAGAAAATTTTGGGCAAAAAATCCGGAATCATCATGGCGGCCGATGCTTCTTAAAAAACTATATCCAACCTTACCGCTTTCAGGAGCCAGAGCAAAATTTTATTTGGAAACATTTTATAAAAACGGTTTATCAGAAATTGATAAGTATTATTTTTCTCATATTCCAAGAATAAATACGACCAGTAAAATTAAAGATTTCTTTTCAGGTAAAGTTAAAGACCAAATTAGAGACCATGATACTTTGAATGCTTTTGGGACAGACCTTCCTGAAAATTTCTTTAAATGGCATAATTTAAGTCGGGCACAATTTATTGAAGCAAAATCTCTATTAGCAGGATATTTACTTTCATCTCAAGGGGACAGGGTTTCTGCGGCAAACAGTGTTGAAGGAAGGTTCCCATTTTTGGATCATCGTCTGGTAGAGTTTGCAACAAAAATCCCTCCCTGGCATAAATTGCTTGGTCTGAAAGAAAAATATGTTTTAAAACAAGCCATGAAAAAAGAACTCCCTAAAGAAATTATTGAACGGGTGAAACAACCGTATATGGCACCGGATTCTAACTGCTTTTTTCAGGAAAATAAACCGGGATATATTGATTATCTTATGTCAGATAAGATGATTGATAAGTATGGAATTTTTAACTCAAAATATACCGACAAATTAGTAAATAAATGCAGTCGATTAGTACACGCACATTTGTCATTTAAAGATAATATGTCATTTATAGGTATTTTATCGACACAGTTGTTAATTGATAAATTTATTGATAATTTTGAGCCAGTGTCGGTACCATTAATAGATAAATTTAAGGTTTGGTATGATGATTGTTCGGTGTAAAAAAATATTTTATTGACGATAAAGTAATTATAGAGTTTATTAAAAAATATTAATTAATGCTGGAGGTGTTTTGGAAACTCGTAACGAAATCAGAGCTTTTATTATAGATAATTTTATGTTGGGTAAAGAATCAGATGATTTTACTGACAATGCTTCTCTTTTGGATATTGGAATTATTGACTCAACCGGAATATTAGAATTAGTTGAGTTTGTCGAAGAGAAATATGAGATTAGCATTGAAGATCATGAATTAGTACCAGAAAATCTTGATTCTGTTATAAATTTGGTAAATTTCATTAAGAAGAAATCAACTTAGATTAAGATTTGTAATTATTATTTTTTTCACGCAGAATCCCTTATCAATCAATTACTTATGCATTGACAAAAGCTATATTTTGATTATCTTAATTTAGCTATAAACTAAATCTATTTCTGAAGCGTCTTATCTTTGGTATTGGTTATTTTATAAAAGGGATTTATGTCAGAAAAATTTAACATATCGGTTTTCTGTCTAATTTTTTGTCTAATATTAGGATTGAAAATATCGTATGCTAATAATATTGAATCAGGTCCAATCCCAGGTAAATTTATTATAAAACTTAAAAAAGGCGTCGATGCAGAGAAAATTATTCCTACTCTGAATAAGAGCTCATCTTTTAAAAAGGCTTCAAAATTAAATATTAATAAAAATCTTATCGGTAGTGAAAAATGGCAACAGGTTTATACTTTTATAACTCCCAATAAAACTGCTTCCAAACAGGAAATAATCAATCTGATAGGTTCTGATAATATTGAATATATCGAACAGGATTATACTTTGGAATTTTTCGATGAACCAACCGATCATTTGTACCCGCATCAATGGTATCTTAACAATACCGGACAGGAATATTATGGAATACTACGCGGGCCTGAGTATTATGATGACACGCTAGTACTGAAAAGCGGCACCTTCGGTAAAGATATTTCAATATCCGAATTATATCAGAATCCACCTTCTGATTCTACCAAAATTGTTGTAGCCATAATTGATACTGGTGTTGATTCTAAACATCCTGATTTACAGGGAAGAATTTGGAGAAATCAGGGAGAAATTCCCGGTGATTCTATTGATAATGATCATAATGGTTATATTGATGATACCTTAGGTTATGACGTATCAGGAGATCTTCCAAATTTATTTAATGCTGAAGGGGATAATGATCCATCTGATATAGTTGGTCATGGTACCCATATAGCCGGAATTATTGCCGCCAATAACGATGGGGTCGGTGTTGTTGGGGTTGCTCCATGGGTAGAAATTATGCCTATAAAAATCAGGCCGAATGTTAGTTTGTCGATTTCAGTCGAGGGTATCTTGTATGCTGTTAATTCTGGTGCTCAGATTATTAATATCAGTTGGGGGACACCTTTCAATTCTACTATCCTTAAAGAAGCACTTCAATTTGCAATCGATAATAATGTTTTGGTTTGTATTGCATCGGGAAATACCGGAACCACTCAAAGATTTTTTCCTGCGGCTTTTGACTTGGAAACAATTGTAGTTGCGGCTGGAAACTCCGATGGTTTCCTCACCGGATTTACAACTTTCGGTTCTCACATTGATATTGTTGCTCCGGGTGAAGATATATTATCAACTAAGGCCGATACATTAAACTTATATGAAGTCGGCGGTGCTCCTGAGAACAATGATTTAAGGGTAATTGATTCATTGTATATCCTTTCCGACGGAACTTCAATGGCGTCACCGATAGTTGCGGGGTCGGCGGCGTTGTTATGGTCATTTAGACCGGATTTAACAATGAAAGAGCTTCGGCAGTATTTATTTGAGGGTGCCAATCAAATTGACGATCCATGGGGGGATGGCATGTATTACACCCCCGGAGTAGATACCTTTTCCGGTCATGGGTATATAAATGTAAATCAAACTTTGGAGAATATTAAACTTTTGTCTCGTAGTACTTTAAAGTTTGTAGAACCACAAGTTAAAAATAGATATACATCTGACGTAGAAATTAAAATTGCTTCTTCTGGTGCTTGGTATGACGGTGGATGGCAATTAGAATACATAGTGGGTTATGATACAACTGGATGGCAGTCCCTTGCTGAAGGGACAGCACTACCGGAAGATTCTATTGCATATATTTTTAATGATACTACTATCAACGGAAATATAAAACTCAGGCTAATTGATACTAACAATGATATTGTGGAAACATCGTTTTTATATGTAAGAGTGAGAAATGTTGAGTTGATTACTCCAATTGATGGAGAGGATATACGTTTTAGTTTTCCTGTTCAAGGCTCAGTCTATGGTCCTGATTTTGATTCTTTATCACTCATATCTATAAAGAATTCTAATATTGAAAATCTGTTTGTTTCAACAGGCGAACATTTTGATTCATTATTATATTTATGGTTGGCATCAGGAAGTGACACCGGCTCTTTTACTATAATATTGGAAGGTTATTTTGGGGATGATATAATTACTGACACATCGAACGTAAATATTTTAGAAACTTTTTCAGCAGGATGGCCTCAACCACTTAATCAAAAACCTGGTGTCACTGATAATGCAGTTTCTGGAATTACGCCGGTATGTGCCGATTTGGATAATGATAATTTAAAAGAGTTAATCGTAACAACCAATAAAGGGATTTTAATTTTTAACAGTGATGGAAGCTTAAAAAATCCGGAAACTATGCCTCTAATCCCTGGTCTGAATGTTATTTGTGTCCCTGCTATTTATGATATTGATTATGATGGAGTGAATGAAATAATTGTTACATCGGATTCATTGATTCATGTTGTTAATTTAGATGGTACTTATGTTGAAGGTTGGCCAAAAACTGCTATGACAGGAATTTCGGCAGGCAGTTATGGTTATCCCAATCCGGTTATTATGGAATTGGGTTTAAACAAAGATTCTGTCGTAGCTTTTCTTAATATGTTTGGACAGGTTATGGCGTACAGGTTTAACGGTGATCCATATTTTTATTCGTTGGGAGGATTGTTTACTTCAGTCGATGTAGGGGTTTATAATGAAATTGGCTATAATGGGCGTGGATCCCCTATTGTAACAGCAACTGATATAAATAATGATGGCATAAATGAAGTTGTTACAGTTTACAGTTCAAATCATCGTGCAGATGGATTAACTCTGTTTAATAGCCGAACTGGCGAACCGTTGTTTGATAGCGATAGGTTGGATGAGAACGGAATAGGTATTGTAACCGGTGCTGTTCTTGCAGATTTGGATAGGGACTCTCTTTACGAAATAATAA
>QNAD01000179.1 GCA_003641345.1 Candidatus Zixiibacteriota bacterium
CCGGGGAACTTCTCAAAAATTTCAAGCATTATATCTATTGAATTTTGCCATTCTTTAAGTTGTTTGTATAAATCGGCTTTAAAAATCAATGCTTTAGCTTCCATAATTGTCGAAGGATATTTTTCAATCAAGTCATCATAAGCATTTTGAGCATTTTTAATCCAGCGTTCCTTTTCATCATTTCTGTTGGTTTCACCGAAATAATTAATAATATGTAAATAAGCCGCCAAAGATTCATCGGCAGTTTTAAATTTTTCAAGAAGTAAACTATATTCAATTTCAGCTCTTCTCCAATTATTTTCAAGTTCAAAAGAACGAGCCAAAAGTAATTGAACTGCCGGGTTTTTGCCATAAAATTTTCTATAATTATTTTTCAAATCATATAGAATTTTACGAGCTTTTGAATATTTATCTTTTTGCATCATAATGCCGGCGATTTTGAAATTTGCCAATGGATAAATAACAGAATCTTCAGGGCGGAGTGTATTTAATATCGTATTATACTTGTCCAAAGCTTTATCAAGTTTTCCCAATTTCTCAGCATAGATATCAGCAATCTTAATATTTAAGCTAAGTTGAGTAACAGAAGAACTGTCTTTTATCAGGCTGAGTTCTTCAATCTCTTTTGTCCATAGTTTTTTGTCGTGGTACAAGAGAGCTTGATTGGCATGAGCCGCCGATTCTAATGGAGTGCCGGAATATTCAGAAATAAGTTTCTGATAGTAAGTATTAGCATATTCATAATGTATTTGTGCTTCCTGAGAATTTTCTGAAATATTAGTAACTTGAAAAATATGATATGGAAGATTAAAAAGTTTGAAAAATATAGATCCTGATGGTTCTACCGGAGGATAAAAAGTTTCAATCGCATAGTCATAAACTTCAAGCGCACTGTCCCATTTTCCTGCCGCATGTAATGATTGCCCTAAGTTGATATATGTTTCAACCAGAGGAGTCCCTTTTATTGGTATTTTTTTAATTAATTCTTCAAGAGCTAAAGCAGATGAATCATATTCTTTTCTTGCGTAAAAAAATTGTGAAAGCCTGCTTACTGTTTGGTATGTCAAATATTGAATTTCTTCAGTCTCTTTTTCGTCAGGTTCCATAGTTTCCAATAGCTGGTAACAGTTGTTTTTTATTTTGCGATAACGATCCTGAAGATTAGATACTGTTTCGGGATTGCTGAGTTCTTTTTTTGATTTTGCTTTATCGAAGTCTTTTTCAGCCTGATCAAATGTTTTCTCTATCTCATAGCGTGATTTGATAGCTGTTTGGTTAGAACAACCACAAAACAGGATTATAATAAATAGAACAGTTAGTTTTTTTATAATTGATTTCATATAGTTTAAAATATCGGTCATATCCTCATATGTTAAAGTAAATAAATGGATACTGTTGAGTCAATGTCAATGAATGATTATTAATAATTTTGATATAAAAGTCCTTAAATCTCTTTAAATAGTTAATTTCTGGTCAATTAAATAAATCTAAATTCGTTTCTTTTTGTAATTGAAAATCAAAATCATTAAACCAAGAATAAATAACGAAATTGCAATCAAATAATTGTATGTTATCGAAATATCTCCAATACTAAAATACATGGCATCTTCATAATACCGGACATATTCAATAGCAATTCTAAAAACTGATTCTACCATTAACAATATCCCTACTGGGAAACCGGGGAATTTTCGATGTTTTAGCAAATAATGAAGAAGGATAAACAATCCTAATCCATAGAGAGAGCTGTATATTTGTGACGGATGTAAATGTAAATCACCAAAGATTGAATAAGGAATTGACCCGACAGGAAACGAAATTCCCCACGGCAGTTCAGTCGGTGTGCCAAAACAGCACCCATTTAAAAAACATCCGATACGCCCAACAGCGATACCGATTCCGAGAGCAGGGGAGAAATAATCCAATACTTCCAAAACTGATATATCTTTTAATTTACAATATACCCATGTCCCTAAAAGGGCTAATAGAATTCCTCCATATAAATTTAATCCTGCAATTCCGAACTGTTCGTTTGCAAATGGGTTGAACGTAGCTGACCAATTATTAGAAAATTCATCAAGATGAAATAGTACATATGATAATCGTCCACCGATTACTCCGCCAAATATCATAATGTATGCGATTGTTAAAAAAGACTCAAAAGATTTACCGTCTCTTTTAGTCATCCCCCTAACATACCAGACACCAATAAAAAAAGCTAACGCCAACATTACGCCATAACTACGGATAGGTATAGGACCTATATGAAATAATTCAGGATACATATATTTACTCTACAATTCTATGTTTAATTTTTTGTTATTTACCCATAAACTATAATATTTCCAAATAAAAACTGTTCCAAGTATTCCAATTATACACCCGATTATTACATCGGACACATAATGAAATCTTCCCCAAAACGTCCCGATTGCCATTCCAATATTAATTGGGAGGAGAATCCATGCAAATAATCGATAATATTTAAAGCAAAACAAATTTATGACCAGAGCTACTGCAAAGTGGGTTGAGGGCATACAACCGCCTCTAACCGCCCCATTAAGTATAATGTATTCCACTAATTGTCTGAATATTGGTCCTTCAATTTTGTTTTGAAATAGATCAGCAAAATGATATCTCGGACCCTCAATCGGATATAAAAAGAAAAGCATATAAGAGAAGAAAAATGTAAGACAAATAGCAGTTATAGACTCTTTTAGAATATCATCATCTTTTCTAATAAATAGCCATGTCAAATAAACCGGTATCATAAAATAATAGCAGAAATAACAAAAAGAAAATATCTCATTGGGAATAACCGATAATAGATTTTGGTCTATATATAAAGTAATATTAATGCCTAATAAAGATTTTTCAAAAGCAACTAATTGATAATCAAGAAATTTATCGAAAATTAAAAACATTGTTCCACCAGTTGCATTATAAAAAAAAGTAAATAAAACTACTGGGTACAAAAATCTAATCAGTGCCATAAATCGATTTTTATCCTCATCAATTAAATTACTAATCAATAAAGCAATAATAATCATACTACCATAAAACAGAATTTCATCAAAATATTGAGATAAAGGTTTACCTAATATTGATATTAGAAGAATCATCAACGATGAATAGCCGATAATCAACCAGTCAAATGGATATAATTTTTTTAAAGAAATATTCATCGAGATTTAGTTCTTTTTTTGTTAAATCCTTCAATGACCAAAACTATTTCGCCTTTGATAGTTCTATCAGTGATAATTTTAATAATTTCTTCTAAAGAGCCTCTGATAAATTCTTCGTGAAGTTTGCTAATCTCTCTGGCGATACAACCCTGCCTATTACCCAATACTTCAAGAGCATCCTGTACGGATTTTAAAATCCGATGAGGTGATTCGTAAAAAATTAGAGTAGCCTCAATTTCCTTAACTGCTTCAAATCTTTTTTTTCGTTGATTGCTTTTATGCGGAAGAAAACCATCAAAGTAGAACTTGTCAGTCGGCAAACCTGAACCAGTCAGAGCTGGGCTGATTGCATTAGCACCGGGGAGAGGAACAATTTCAATTTTATTTTCTACTGCTATTCTTACAATCCTATAAGCCGGATCTGATATGCCCGGAGTACCGGCATCGGTTATAATTGCAATTGATAATCCTGATTGTAATTCATTAAGAAGTTTTGTTGCTCGCTTTGCTTCATTAAAATCATGATAACTTATTAATTTTTTAGATATATTAAATTCTTTTAATAAACGACCACTATGACGTGTATCTTCGCAAGCTATAATATCAACCTGCTCCAGAGTATCTAATGCACGTTTGGTAATATCTCCAAGATTTCCAATAGGAGTTGGAACCAGATAAAGTTTTCCATTGGTATTTATCATTCAATTATTCTTTAATCTCAATTGTTTTAGGAATATTTTTTCTGCCAATCTGACTGATTTCCGGTAAATCTCTTTTGAAGCTATAACGATTTATCAGAGAAATTAAGTGATCAATATCGGTTTTGTCAAAACCATGTGATATAAGTTCTGGCATTGAGCTGATATTTTCATCAATTATTTTCATAAGTAATTTATCAATCTGTTCATATTTGATACCAATTTCATTTTCATCGGTTTGCCCTTCCCATAAATCAGCCGATGGAGCTTTATTGATAATTGATTCTGGTATGCCCAGAATTTTAGCAATTTGTCTGATTTCAGTTTTATAAAATTGCCCGATTGGATTAATAGAGCAAGCAGAGTCGCCAAACCATGTTGTATATCCCAACGCAATTTCTGTTCTGTTTCCTGTTCCTAAAACCAAATAATTCATATTTTGAGACAGATCAAATAAAATTGACATTCTCTCCCGCGCCATCTTATTTCCGGCTCTGACTTTATTGATTTGGCTAGTATCTTTATAGTAAGCATCAATCATTGGTGTTATTTCTATTTTTTCCGATTTGACGCCAAATTTTTCCACAAACTCCATCGCATCATCCACCGAATCTTTCGAGGAACTTTTATAAGGCATCAGAACCGCATAAACTTTTTCAGCACCTACTGCGTTTACTGCAAGAGCCGCTGAAACAGCCGAATCTATACCACCTGACATTCCAACAACATACCCATCAAGACCGGATTCTAATAGTTTATTGGTAATAAATTTTTTGGAAATATTAACTGCTTGTTCTATATCAATTTTCAATTTCTGATTCCTTTCATTATTGTAAAATAACAATAGGGAATTTCCATGTCTCTATCAAGGGGAAATATCAAATTTGGAGAGCGCATCAGTCCATTTCACAGGAACGGCAAATAAAAAATAGATAAATGGTATCGAAACTCAAGGGTTTAGACCTGATA
>QNAD01000180.1 GCA_003641345.1 Candidatus Zixiibacteriota bacterium
GGGAGCTTTCAAACTTCCTTATACTCCTCCAACACTAAATAATCATGGCTGTTATGTTATTTCGTTGAATAAATTTACAGGTTGGCTTGGTGAACAGGTAGAAGCTAACGGGGTTGATATTTTTGCCGGTTTAGCCGGTTATGAGTTACTTTTCGAAGATGGCAAAGTTACTGGTGTTCAAACAGTCGATATGGGGTTGGATAAAGAGGGTAACCCAAAATCAAATTTTGAACCTGGCTCAATAATAAAAGCAAAAATTACTATTCTTTGTGAAGGTGTTCATGGTAATTTGACTCAAGATGCCTTTGAGAAAATACCGGAGTTAACTGCTGATTCTTTGCCACAGGCATATTTAACCGGCGTGAAAGAGGTTTGGGAAGTTCCTGAAGGACGAATTAAGCCGGGCGATGTAATTCATACTTTTGGTTGGCCACAACCGAATAATGAGTACGGCGGCAGTTGGATTTATGGCATGTCAAATAATATGGTATCAATCGGTTATGCGGTTGGTCTTAATTCACCTGACCCAACAAATGACCCTCATATGAAATTTCAAAGATTGAAAACACATCCGGTAATTAAGAAAATTCTCGATGGCGGTAAGATGCTTCATTATGGGGCTAAGACAATTCCTGACAATGGTTATTATTCAATGCCAAAATTATATCACGATGGTCTGCTCTTATGTGGTGATTCTGCAGGATTTTTAAACCCTGCCAGATTAAAAGGAATACATCTGGCAATTAAATCTGGAATTCTTGTTGCAGAAACCCTTATTGAAGCTATTAAAAAAGATGATTACTCCAAAGAAATTTTGAAAATTTATAAAGATAAATTTGAGAATAGTTGGATAAAAGAAGAGTTATTTAAAACAAGAAATTTCCACGCCGGATTTAAGGGCGGGCTATTTGCCGGAATGTTTCATTCGATGATGCAGATGGTTACCGGCGGTAACGGGTTATTTAATAGAAAAGAAAACAAGCCGGACAATACTTATATGATGAAAATTTCTGATTATAAGAAAAAATTTGGACGGATACCAAATAAAGAAAGTGTCAAATTTGACAATGAATATCTGTTTGATAAATTAACCGATGTTTACAAGTCTGGCACTATGCACGAAGAAGAACAACCATCGCATTTGATCATAGCTGATTTAGATATTTGTAATAATCGCTGTACTGAAGAATATGGAAATCCATGCCAGCATTTTTGTCCTGCTCAGGTTTATCAGATGGAAGATGATCCTGATAACGAGAGCAAGAAAAAGCTGATGCTTACTCCATCCAATTGTATTCATTGCAAAACCTGTGATATTGTTGATCCTTATCAGGTTATTAAGTGGGTAACACCTCAGGGTGGCGAAGGACCTAATTACACTAATTTGTAGATGTGGTGTTGATTTTTAATATTCTGCCGGTTGTAATTTTTCCTTTTATAGATGTGAATAAGAGAAGATGACTTGTGTGGTTGATGTGTAGGGGGGCTCGTAAAGTACTTGAAGAGAACAGAGACCAGCCTTTTATTTGCATACTTTATTGTAAAGGCAAATCTCTTCGAGATTTTCCCTTGTATATTGCATTCAGCTAATAATTGTTATATTAAAACAGATCGGGATGAAACTGTATTTTCAGTTGTGTCGGGTCCTGGTTCACCGGAGGTGGATTGTGACCCGATACTTAAGCAATTGTGATTAAAGAGCGGTAGGTCACAAAAATCTATTCACGTAGATTTTCAGGACCCACCGCAACATCTGTGAGAATTTATCAACAAGTCCGTACGCAGGAATCCAGGTTTTTCTTTATCTTTTTTTATATTTCAAATATACATCGTGTGAACTTAAATTGGATGATAAATAACCGGTCGGGATAGAGTCTGACTGAGCATATAATATATTTTATGAAAGGAATTTTAGATGCAATCTATCTGGTTTGGTTCTGTGGGTGTTTTTATTCTACTTTTTGCATTTGGGTTAAATCTATTAAGAAAAATTTCCGAAGACAGCAAAATTTATTTATTGATGAATATAGCAGGTTCTGGGATGGCTGGTATATATGCTTATGCGTCAAATATTATTCCCTTTGTAATTTTAGAAGTGGCATGGATGCTGGTAGCGTTAGTTAAATTAACTCAGGTTATGAAAAAAGGCTCCTGAAAATAGGAGCCTTTTGAATTTTTTTATAAAACTCTATTAGTAATTTTGTCTGGCGGCAAGGGCATCGGGGATAAAATTTTGAATATCAGATGTTTCCACTAAATTTTGAAACCAGAGTCCATATAATTTCTGTTGTTTGGAAACTAACAGCGCATTGTAAATAGAATCTTTTTTTGCTGTGAAATCAGTTAAATCCGGAGATATTCTCTCAAGGAAATTGAATAACACACTTCCTTGAGCGTGATCAACCGGTTCTGAGTATTGACCTTTTTCAGTAAGTGAAAAAGCAGTACCAATAGCGTTTGGATCTCTGCGAATTTCTTTTACAAATCCACCTCTGACAAACGGGTCTAACTCTACGTATTCTTCTCCATGATTTTTGGCGGCTTTTTTAAACGAAGTGCCGTTTGCGATTTCATCATAAATTGTTTGAGCTGTATCTCTGCATGTTTGAGATACTTTTACAAGCAGTAAGTCCTGGTTTACTTTTTCTTTGACTTCTTCAAAAGTTGCTTGGCATGTAGGAACTTTTTCTTCGACTTTCAAAACAAAATAAGCTGAATTATTTTGTAGTATAGGAGAAATACTGCCGACTTCGTTGTCAAAAGCAAATGCGTTTGCTAATCTATGGTTCCCAATATATTGAATATTTTTATCTCTGAAAAACAGAGAAGTTTTTCTAACCGGAATATTTAATTCTTTGATGGCTTCTTCAAAAGACATATTCTCAACGGCGGCAGTGAAATCCTGAAGGCGATTATACATATTATCTAATGTTTGTTGAGATGCTTGTGATTTAATTAGAATATGAGAAGCAAGAGCTTTATCAATTTTTTTGCCTTTATTTTTAGGGTCATTTTCCTGTTTGAGGTCGTTTAATTGAATGATATGCCAGCCAAATTGAGTTCTGACAGGTTTGGATATATCGCCTTTTTTCATTGAAAAGACCATTCTATCAAATTCTTCAACCATTTGTCCTTTAGGAAACCAGCCTAAATCTCCACCTTTTTCAGCAGAGTTATCTTCAGAATAAGTTTTAGCTAATTCAGCAAAGTCAGCACCATTCTGAAGTGAGTCGTATAATTCATGAGCACGGTTTGAGGAAACTTCCCAATCATACGGTGATGGTTCTTTTTCAAGTAAGGCTATCATAAGAGAAGCTCTTTCGTCCATCGGATAATCATCAAGATGTTCTTCATAGTATGCCATAAGTTCTTCATCAGAATTTTTAGGAGGAGGGCGAGAGAAACGATCATAAGAGACATTAATCATGCCAACTTTTATTTTTTCATTGTTAATAATGAACTGATTTTTTACTTCTTGGTCAGTAACATGGGCAATTTGAATAATTTGTTCTTGTAATTTTAATTTTAGAATATCATTAGTAACAAAATTTTCAACTGATTTCCAAAAGGAAGCAGCTTGGGGGTTAGCCATAGTATTCATATACTTTTGATAATCAAATTTACCATTTGTTTGAAAATCAGGCATTTTTTGCAGGTCAGGTGGAGGTGAATATTTTAAATATTCATATATCTCTTTTTCTGAAACAGTTAGATTCTGTCTATTGACTTCCTGCATAAGAAGTTGGTCGTGGAGAAGCTGACTCCATGCATCATTTTGGATTTCTATTTTTTTTGAATTGGAAATATCTTCGTCAGGATTTTTCTGATATTCAAATTGAATCAGATTATCATAGATTCGATTGAATTGTTGCCAGCTGATTTCTTGTCCATTAATTACTGCGGCAACATTAGTGTTTTCATATTGACTTCGGCTAGAAAAACCGAGTCCCCATTGCAGGATAATCATGCCGACAAAGAATACTAAAACGATTACGATAATCGGTAGAATCATTTTTCTCAGGGTTTCAAACATCTTTTACAGAACTCCTTATGGTTAAACTAATTCCAATTTTAAATCTGTTCATAAACAGAACTAAGGAATATAAGCTAAAATAACGATATTGCAATACTGACAATGCAAAAATTATACAAAAATTGATTGTTTTTGAATCAAAAAATTTATTAGTTCGTTTAAGGTTTAAAATAGGAATATTTACATGACTAAAAATTATCACTATGCAATTATTTGCTCAATTTGTTGTTTTTTGTTGTTAAGTTCTTCAATTTTCGCTGAACAATTATGGCCTCTGAAAGGTACAATTGACTTATCAGACGGTTTTGGAGAGTTTCGTCAAGGGCATTTTCATACCGGTACTGATCTTAGAACCGGCGGTAGAATAGGTAAAAAGGTTTATTCGCCTGAAAACGGCTATTTGTATCGAATCAAAATGTCATATTATGGTTCTGGTAAAGCATTATATATTAAGGGCGATGACGGTTTTATTTATGTTTTTTATCATTTAGCAAAATTCAATAACGAAATAGAAGAAATGGTCCTTGATTCTCAGTTTACAGACCAAAGATATTATCAGGATATGTATTTTGAAAAAGATGCCGTGAGAATTAAAAAAGGGGATTTAGTTGCTTTTTCCGGAAAAACCGGAATTGGTGCACCGCATTTGCATTTTGAAAAAAGAACAGCAGACAACATCCCAATTAATATTTTAACTCATGGTTATAAACTTGATGATAATATCTCACCAGTGTTCAAGAAGATATTTTTTAAACAGGTTGATGACCATTCATTATTTGAGAACCATCAAAGAGAGATTTCATTCGAATTAAAGCATAC
>QNAD01000181.1 GCA_003641345.1 Candidatus Zixiibacteriota bacterium
GAAGAATAGATAGTTGTCCCCGACAAGTTAAATGTATTCATTGCCTTCGCAGCTTTACGAATAGCATTTACTTCTGCATGAGCTGTAGGATCATTGTCTTGTGTTACCGAATTCGATGACTCTGCAATTATTTCACCGTCTTTAACAATAACGGCACCAAAAGGACCTCCCCCATTGCTTATACTTTGCTTAGACAATTCTATTGCCCGTTGCATATAATAGTTATGATTCTTCATGCTTTAATCTCTTTTTTCCACACAAAAAAACACTATAAAAAAATGCGAACAATGTAACACCCGTTTGGGTTTCTAAAGTATCCTCATTTAAAAATGACAGTAATATCACAATAAGAAAAATCAGAAAAGCAAAATTCTTATCCCACAACTTAAAAACAGGGAAGAATAAGGCAATCAGAATAATCAAAAAACCAATAATTCCAAAAGTAATAGCAAAAGTAAGAAACTGGTTATGTGTCCGGTGTCGGTTTTGTTGCGATAACTTTGACTCATTTAACTGATAGTCTATATTAAACTCATCTTGTATATCCCCGGTACCTACCCCAAATAAAAAATTACGGAATAAAATGTTTTCTCCTGTTTTCCAATATTCAAATCGTTGTACAACAGAATGATTATTACAATCTCCTGTTTTCCTGTAAACATCAATTTGCCATAAAATTTTATAAAGGATATTATAGACAGAAAATCTATCTGCCATCAAATAATTTGTCATACCTTTTTCAACATTTTCAACATCTGTTTTTGTTAAATCCCGGCATCCTTGCTTATCCTTTTTCAGACCTTTAGATGTTATATACCGTATAAAAGTATTCTTTATTCTTTGTCCTTTGTTGTCCAAGCTATCGAATGGGATATGACTATTCGTATTCCACCAATCTCTTATCTCAGGGATGCATACATTTACCCAAATATAATGACCATTTTCAATTGCTAAATTATTATTAAACTTTTGATAAGCATTCCCTGCTTCTGTCTTTTCAGGAAGGTTTGAGAAATCAATTTTCTCTACATTGTAAAATCTTCCAATTGCATGCGAGATAAAAGTAGAAATCAATAAAACTCCTGTTATTAAAAGAATTATCATAAAATAACGAAGTATAAAAGTTTTTATTTTTAAGAAAAACCTAAGCAAAAAGAATGGCATAAAAAGGATGAAAATTATTATTCCAGTAACTGATTGTAAAATAAACAGAAAAAAAACAAGCCATAGAACTAGTAAAATAAGTATTGATTTTGTAGAAATTTTGTAAAGATTCCATTTCTGAATTAAGAATAATCCTAATAGAAAAATGGAAATATTTATCATTAGAGAAAACCGAATGTGAGAAATAAAGATGGAAATACTTCGATTATCAGCAGTTTTAATATCCAGAAATCCCAAAGAAACCATAAATACAATAAAAGATGCAATTACAACAAAGCTGATAAAATAATATAAAATCTTTTCAATTTCTTTCTTCGTCAAACCTACTGATGTTGAGACAATAATCGGCAATACCAACAATGGTAATTTCATCTTCAAATCATGTAGAGCATAATGAAAATTCTGTGTATTCAACAACCACACAATATGTACTCCATATAAAAGTAAAAAAATCAGTACCGGTTTATTAGAAATCAACTGTTTCCATTTTTCCTGAAACCTCCCTTCCCAAAGCCAATTTATCACTAAAATAATTTGTCCAAAACTCAACATTATCTCGGAAAATGGCAAACCGACTGCTATCAGCAACAAAGCATGCAAATAAATCAGGTAATGCAAATGTGAATATTTTCCTTTAATAACCTCCATTTTCAAAACAAAAGTAACACTTGTTTTTGACATAAGGGAACTTCTAATAATTTCATGAGTATTTTGAAAGATTTACCTTATTGAATGTATTTTGTCCGTAGAAATTTTCTTTTTTTTGAAAAGTTAAACCACTACAAAAGTATATTTTGTTATTTTGAAGCAACCTTTTAGCTTTATATTCGTCAAGTAAAAAATGGGTTTAAATTACATTCTGCTTAGGAACAATAAAAATAAATTTGTTTTCCTTAATATTAAGTTGTAATTTGCCTCAAAAAAAAAAATCGATGAAGTGGACTATTTATATTAGTTTGGTTTTTTCCTTTTTAAGTATCAGCACATTTGCCCAAAATGATTTCATTGAGAACAAAGGTCAATGGCAATCCAATATTTCTTTTAAAAAAGATTTACCGGGCGGTGCTCTTTTTTTGGAAAACAATCAATTTACCTTTAATTTTTATGAACCAAAAGATATAGACCATTCGCATGCCCACGATGGTAATACTGAATTCAATCCCGTTAAAATCATTCATTATCATTCATACAAAGTTCAATTTCTCAAAGCAAAAAAAATTACACCCTCAGGAAATTTTCCTGCCACAGATTACATCAATTATTTTATCGGGAAAGACCAAAAGCGATGGGCTTCACGGGTTCTTCATTATGGCGATGTTGAATACCAAGAACTATATCGAGGAATAGACTTAAGAATATTTCAAGAAAATAATTCCATAGAATATGAATTTCATGTCTCACAAAAAGCACATCCCGAACAAATACAGATGGTATTTTCCGGACAGGAAAAACTTTTTATTGACGAGGCAGGGAATTTACACATAAAAACATCTGTAAATGAGGTAATTGAAAAAAAGCCATATGCTTATCAGGAAATTAATGGAGAAAAGATTACAGTGCGATGTAAATTCCGTTTAGTAAGAAATACTCTTTCATTTAATATTGGAAAATACAATAAAAATTTTCCGTTGATTATTGATCCTTCGTTGATCTTTTCAACTTATACCGGTTCGCCAACTGACAACTGGGGATTTACAGCCACTTACGATCATCTTGGAAATGTTTATTCCGGAGGTATTTCTTTTGATGTAGGTTACCCAACCAGTACAGGTGCTTATCAAGAAGCTTTTGCCGGAGGAACCGGCTATAACCCCAATTATTATTCAATGGGTTGTGATGTAGGTATAATCAAATATAGCCCTGATGGAGCTACGCGTTTATTTGCAACCTATCTCGGCGGAAGCACTGCAGAAGAATTACCTCACAGTATGGTTGTCAATTCTGAAAACGAATTAATTGTTATGGGAACAACAGGCTCGTGGGATTTTCCAACAACACCAACCGCATACGACAATAGTTTTAACGGAGGTGATTCCATCGCTTACGATAATGTCATTATTTTTCCACAAGGACTCGATATTTATGTTAGTCATTTTAGCTCAGATGGTTCACAATTACTGGGATCTACATATATAGGAGGTAGCAAAAACGATGGATTTAACTTTCGCAACAGCTATCAATCGCATATCATGCATGGTAATGACTCACTTTATTATAATTATGCTGATGGTGCCCGAGGAGAAGTTATTGCTGACGACAAAGGAAATATCTATGTTGGGATATGTTCTTTTTCCAATGACTTTCCGGTTTCCGGCAGTTCTTTTAATCCCACTTATGGAGGAAAACAAGATGGTGTAGTATTTAAACTGGATGGTAGTTTATCCTATTTAATTTGGTCAGGTTATCTTGGCGGAAGTAATGATGATGCCATTTATTCCTTAACATTAGATAAAAATCAAAATGTATTTGTCGGTGGCGGAACTACCTCACATGACTTTCCAACTACTCCGGGCGTCATTTATCCTTCGTTTCAGGGTGGAACTACCGATGGTTTTATTGCTCACATCAGCTCCAACGGTGCCATGCTCTACCAATCAACATACTTTGGTTCTCCGGCATACGACCAAGTCTATTTTGTCAGAACCGACAAAGAAAATAATCTATATGCCACAGGACAAACTAAAGCTACCGGAAATTACTGGATAAATAATGCTTTATATAATCATCCAAACAGTGGACAATTCATTTCCAAGTTAGATAACGGACTGACACAACGGATTTGGTCAACAGCATTCGGCACAGGAAATGGCAAACCCAATATTTCTATCACTGCATTTGAAGTAGATATTTGTCATCGGATTTTTCTTTCTGGATGGGGTCGCGAATGGGCAAACCATGATGGTTATGATTGGACCACCACCGAAGGTACAAAAGGAATGGACATTACCTATAACGCTTATCAAGATACAACAGATGGACAAGATTTTTATTTAATGGTACTGGGTGAAGATGCCAATTTTCTTGATTATGCGACTTTCTTTGGGGAAGTTCACTACAATTCGTGTGGTTATAGTGGTCACGATCATGTAGATGGTGGTACCAGCCGCTTGGATAATCGCGGCAATATTTACGAATCTGTTTGTGCAAGTTGTGGCAGTTGCGACGGTTTTCCTACTTATCCTGATCCGGGTGTTTGGTCTCCGCATAATGGTGCTGCTCCCTTAAATAATAACTGTAATAATGCTGTCTTTCGCTTCAGTTTTGTTGACGATTATGCCATTGCCGATTTTAATGCACCACCTGTTGGCTGCGAGCCCTATACGGTTACATTTACAAATAACGGACAAGGTCAAAGTTATTTTTGGGATTTTGGCGATAGCACAACCTCTACAGCATTTGCTCCTACGCACACCTACACACAATCAGGACTATATTATGTTACACTTATTGCCTATGATTCAACTGCTTGTAACTTATCTGATACAATAACAGGAGTTATTCAGGTAATTGGAAATACCCACGACAGTTTACCCGATGAATATTTGTGTGTTGGAACCAGTGTACAAATTGGACTAAATTACCAAACCATTCCGGGTGTTTCTTATACATGGACACCGGCATCATATCTCAACAATTCGTATCTGCCAAATCCATTTGCATTTCCACCAAATACTACGGAA
>QNAD01000182.1 GCA_003641345.1 Candidatus Zixiibacteriota bacterium
AATTCTTCAATAGATCTTTTAGACCAACTAGCCCAAAAAACAACAATTACCATTTTCTTATCGTTAAAAATTGCGTCGGTAGAAAGTTGCTCTCCGGTTTTTGTATCTATTCCTTCTATCGCAGGCAGATTCATACCTTCGTTTAAATATTTGAAAGCTGCTGTTGCAGAGGGAACCAATAGAATATTGGGAAAAATTATAAAAAGAATAAGGGAAAATAATTTAGCTATAGAAATCTTTGTCATTTTTTTCCTTTCGGAAATGCTATTCCAAGAGCTTTTTGAAATTTTTCAATAGCAGTAACAGTATCATTAGCTTCCAACAAAGATACTCCTCTTAAATACAGAGCTTCGCATTCCTTTGGTTTTATAGCCAAAATTTTATCTAAAAGAATTCCAGCCTCAGTATAATCTCCCTGATTTAAGAGTACTTTTGAAGATAAGATTTTCAACCTTGTGCTCATTGGGGATTTTGATATGCCTTCTGATAACACAGTCATAGCAGTTGTGCTATCTCCTTTTTCCAGAAAAATAAATCCTTTATAATAATGAGCATCCGGATTCTTTTTATCTATGGACAGGATAGAATCAAGAAAAATAAGAGCAGAATCATATTTGTTGTTGTCAATAAGTTTAATTGATTCTTTCATCAATAATCTGCTTTGTTTTATTATTTCTTTCCGAGAAATTTTTTTATCAATTTCCTGAGCTTCTACGAAAATAATAGCAAATAAGATTATGAGAGATAGAACTACTATTTTTCTTGTCATCTATGATAATCCTTTGGCGCATGACATCCTACAACACAATTACCACCATCTTCATATTTTGTGTATTTAATTGGTAGTTCCCAATTCATTTTTCCGAATGGTACTGACTTTCGAATATGTTTCTCTTGAGAAGAGGCATGGACCTGGTGGCAAGCTTTGCAGCTTCTTCCTTTGACTTTCTTATTAACGTGCAAATAATGCATGTTTATATCACCATCTCTGAAGCCAGTTAATGTAGTAGTTTTTTCGTCCAAAGCGATATCTTTATTATGACAATCAAAGCAGATTGAATACTTATCTGTTGAATATGAATTGTAAAATTGTTCAGGAAAATCATTAACCAACATTCTAAAGTAACCGCTTCCATGAGGGTTATGGCAGGCATTGCAATCATCATCTTTTATAGGACCATGTAGATTAGGTTGATCAGCCATAAAATCTCCCATCTCGGAATGGCAACTATAACAAAGTTCCGTTTGAGGTTTGGGAAACATTCTCGGGTTATCCGACGCATGAACATTGTGACATTGACTACAATTTCCTTGATCTACGGGCTGATGTTTGAATTCGACCGTACTAAAAGATTCAAAATCGCTATGACAATCAAGACATAGTTCAGGTTCGTTTGAAGAAAGTAAAAATTTCGCTACATTTGAATGAGGGTTATGGCAACTTGTGCAATCATCTTCGACCGGTTGATGAATATGTTTTTTCTCCATAATGCCGGCTTGCTCTTTATGGCATAAGAAACAGATATCTTCAGCCGGTTGAATCAATTGATCACTGTTTCCAGATGCATGAGGGTTATGGCAGGCATTACAATCTCCGACTCCTATCGGACCATGGACAAATTCTTTATTGAATTCTTCTTTTTTATGACATTTATAGCATAAATCAGCAGCATTTCCCTTTAACGAAAAACGATAATCTGTTTGATGAGGATCATGACAACCTACACAATTACCATTTGCTACCGGAGTATGGAGATGGTCATTCAACATCATATCACGACTATCTTCATGGCAACCAAAACATAATTCTTCTTTTTCGGCAGCGAATTCAAATTTATGTTTTTTCCCTTCTACCAAATTATGGCATATAACACAAATTTTTGCCCCTACCGGTCCATGGACAAACTCTTTTGTATCTATATCTGCATGGCACTTAGCTGTTACACAACCTTCATCTTGTGCCACAGTATTAGTTGGTATAGTTACCAATATTAGAAGTGATACTAAAACGATTAGTAAAATACGCACTTTAAATACCTCCAAAAAGCGTCTCATGGAAAATAGGACAAAAAAAATCCTATCACTAATTATGTGAAAAAAATAACTTATTATTTTAGATTGTCAAGCAATTGTTCATCTTATTATCTTTGTTTATTCCAATTCCTATTTTGTTGTTTGTTATTTAGTTATTCGGACTATAACCTTATAACTTAATAGGTTATGACACAATAATTACTTGAAACATAGATTTTTATTAACAAAAAAAAAGACCGATATCAATGCGATATCGGTCTAATAAAATCCTAAAACTTACTTAGTTTTGGTTAACTGTTTGATTCACTGCTTTACGTTGAGCCATTTCTTTTTTTATCATCTTAGCTTTTGCCATTGAAACTCTTTTGGAGATTGTGACAAAATCTTTGCCGTAATCTTTCATGCCCATTACCTGAAAAGCAGAATAATCATACTGGCTTGAGATAAATTTCAAATTTACCAAAGCAATTAATTCGTCATCTGTAAAACTAATCATTCCCCACTGTTGTTTAGGAATAATTTTGAATTTTGTGAAAATTGGAAGATAATATTTACTTTCAATTTTTCCATTTACAATCATATAGAAATTTCTGGCATTAAGATTGTAATCAGAGGCAATTGTCATCCATTTAGTACCATCAAGTCTTTTGGTGGCAACTTCATTAAAATCAACTTTAGCTTCTTGGGAAACCTTGAAAACTACCGGTAAATCTTCATCGGCAATACCACGGTCAACCAATTTATCAACTTTATCATAAGACACATTAAAATAGTCACCAACACTCATATAATACTGAGTCTGTTTATCGGTTGTAGCAGAAACTGTCATAACTGCCAACAACATTACAAAAATAATTGTGGTGATTAAAAAACGCATACATAACTCCTTTTTGTGTTTTTTGTCTCTAAGTTACAGTTTAACTTTGTTTATGTATCGGGAAAAATCGGGGGAAAATTGGATCTATTGCGTTTTCATACACTATAAAATTTAATATGATTAAACTTTGTTAATAAATTGAACATAAATCTTTGAAATACTGCAAAAAAATCGTCTGGGAAAACCCACCAGATAAAAGAAATCAGTTACTATGTTATAAAAGTCATATAATAATAAGCGGAGAGGCAGGGATTCGAACCCTGGGTACCCGGAGGTACATCGGTTTTCGAGACCGACGCTTTCGACCACTCAGCCACCTCTCCTAAATATTCGAACGGCTAATTTAAAATATCTTGCCAAAAAGTAAAGGTATTAAAAATACTATATGTTTTTCTTAATTACGTTATCAAATCTGATCGCAAGAACTCTCCTTTTTGTACCAAAACTTTTTGCTCTCTGACAAGTTTCTTAACTATCCCGATTCTTGGCCTGACCACTTGAAAAATCAGAAATGACATAAACACTAAAAAGACAGCTTCTTTAAATCGACCGGTTAGATAATAATAAATATAACCATAAAAAGAGATAGAGGAAATAATCAGAAATATAGGCCTAGATACTTTAAAAAGCCCGGCGGCTAAATCCTGTTCAAACGTATCTTCATGACGAATCATCGGTCTCCGAAATGCACGGCTACGCATCCAAAATACATAACCTGCCTGAAGAACAGCCAAAAGTCCAAAAACATAAAACAGTCCGTTCGCCATATCACCAGTTTTGTTAGCTACATACGATTTCTGATCAAGGTAATAGCAAAGCATCAATCCAGCCATAGGAATAAGGATATTTATAAACATCCCTGAATACAAAGTTTTGGCGATTATACTATGATAATCAATTTCATAATCTTTATTTAACATAAATATCTTTCTTACATTTATTCATAAAATTATTAAATTTTTCTTCTGTAGGCCAATGTACAAATGACCATATAATTCCAATTGGATAAAACATATAAAAACGAGAAGCATCTCCTGAAACAAAAAAAACAACTAATCCAAAAACATAAGCTGATAAAGTTAATGAAAATTTTATAACCGAAAGAGAATAGAATAATTTTTCAGGAGAAGTGGATATTTTTTGTTTGAGGTATAAAGACAATTGAAATTTTTCGATTATATAATACATTGCAGGGACAACCATCGCCAAAAAATAAAGTATATAAAACAGAATGTGCATCTCTCCCCCACCCCGAGAAACCACTTCTGCAAAAATCGGAATAAAAACATAAACAACAGGAGATAATACCATCGTTGCATAAGCAATAATTTTCACCATCCTAAAATCTTTTTTGCGAATAAGATTTTCCATTAGTTAATTTGCTCTTTTTTCTGTCTAATTTTCTTAAAAAACAGCTTCATCAAATCAGCAACTTCCTGTTCCATTATCCCGCTTATGATTTCTATCTGATGATTTGTTTTTGGTTCTTGAGGAATATTAAAAATTGAACCACAGGCTCCGAACTTTTTATCTTTAGCACCATAGACAATAGTGTCAATTCGGGAAAGCATCGCCGCCCCAGAACACATCGCACAAGGTTCTAAAGTTGAAAAAAGAAAACAGTTTTCAAGTCGCCAGTCTCCGATATAATTATAAGCCGCCGTCAACGCAATCATTTCTGCATGAGCAGTAGCATCGTGAAGCTGTTCGGTTTGATTATAACCGCGTCCGATAATTTTGTTTTCAAAAACGACTACCGCCCCAACTGGGACTTCGTCAGCCTGAAAAGCTTTACCGGCTTCCTTGAGAGCTTCGGTCATAAAAAATTGAAGTTCATTATCTGTCATACCGGAATATAGAGATATTCCAATATCAGTTCAATAAATTTTAAAAAATTAAATAACTG
>QNAD01000183.1 GCA_003641345.1 Candidatus Zixiibacteriota bacterium
AGACTCGACAAATTAAAAAAACAAACCCAAACCCTCGAAACCAAATACCAACAAGAATTAGACGCATTAGATGAACTCAAAAAGTCAATCCTGCAAAAAGCCTTCAATGGCGAACTAACCAAAACGGAAGAAGCCGCATGATGGCTACTGTAGATTCAATTAGACGTTTGCTCGGAAGCGGTGAAAGCATCTCGGTTGAGTTCAAGGAGTCCTCTATTGCCATCCCACAAAATACTTATGAAACGGTTTGTTCGTTTTTGAATCGACATGGCGGTAAGATACTATTGGGTATTGATGATAGCGGAACGGTATTGGGGATTGAACCTGAACTCATTCCTCAGCTCAAGCAGAATTTTGTAAACACTATTAACAATCCCGATTTGTTGACACCGACTTATTATTTGAGCATTGAAACTATAGAGATTGATGATAAGAAAATACTATACGTGTTTGTACCTGAAAGCTCTCAAGTCCATCGGTGCAGAAACAGGATTTATGACCGTAATGAAGATGGTGATTTTGATATTACAGATAATTCTGATCTGGTCAGTGCTCTATACCAAAGGAAGCAGACAACTTTTTCAGAAAATGAGATTCTGCCACATATCACTATGGACAATTTCGACTCATCAATTATTCATAGAGTCCGTAAGATGGCGGTAAACAATCGGGCTAATCACCCTTGGCAAGATTTGGATGATGAGTCATTGCTGCAGAGCTCCGGTTTGTTCAGAACAGATTTCAGGGCGGGTGATGAAGGCTATACTCTTGCATCTGTCTTACTATTCGGCAAAGATGAAGTTATTCTATCTGTACTTCCTCACCACCGGACGGATGCCATTTTGCGAAAGGTGAATCTTGATCGCTATGATGACAGGGACGATATTCGGACAAATCTGATTGATAGCTTTGATAGGCTTATGGCGTTTGGACAAAAGCATCTGCCTGACCCTTTTTATGAGGAAAAAAGCCAACGAATTTCAGCGAGAGATAAGATTATTCGTGAGCTTGCATCCAACATTCTGATTCATCGTGAATATCGCAATCCTTACCACGCTAAATTCATAATTGAAAAAGAACGGATATTTGCAGAGAACAGCAATAGACCTCATGGGCACGGGAGAATTGACCCTCAGAATTTCTCTCCTTTCCCCAAAAACCCAGTGATTGCAGGAGTTTTCAAGGAGATTGGCCGTGCAGATGAGTTAGGTTCTGGCACAAGAAACTTGATGAAATATGGTAAGCTATATTCCGAGCAACCTGTTGAATTGCTTGAGAATGACGTTTTTAACACAATTGTTCATATATCCTCAAAAGCCGACTTGCATGGTACCATGCAAGACACCATGCAAGATACCATGCAAGCTGAACACGAGAAGAAAGTACTGGCGTTTTGTAGGACGGAAAGGACAAGGAAGGAAATACAAGAACACTTGGGTCTAAAGAATAGAGATCACTTCAGAAAACAAGTGCTTAACCCAATGATTGACAAGGGATTACTTAGTCTTACCATCCCGGAAAAACCTACGAGCCGTAATCAAAAATATATAACAGTTGCTCAGGACGAGCCAGAATGAAAGTGCTTTAATGCAAATAGAGAAAACCTATGCTTAACTGTCAAACATCAACAGTAACAAGCACTTAAGTGCTTTAACGCAAATTGAGATCGAGGAAATGAACGAAGCTGAAACCAGAGCAGAATATATTGATCCAGCTTTAAAAGAAGCAGGCTGGGGAGTAGTTGAGGGTAGCCGAATTCGTATGGAATTCCCAATATCAAAGGGTCGTTTGATTGGCAACAACCAACGTTCTGCTCCTGATTACGCTGATTATGTTTTGCAATATCGAAATCGTAATCTGGCGGTTATCGAAGCCAAGTCAGATGAAAAGCATTATACCGAAGGGGTTGGTCAAGCCAAAGATTACGCTGGTAGATTATTAGTTCGATATACTTACGCCAGTAACGGCAAGAGGCATTACGGCATTGATATGCTCAAGGGTCAGGAAGCGGATGTTGATCAGTTCCCTACTCCCGATGAACTCTGGGAGATGACCTTTGGCGAAGAAGATAGTGTAAACAAAGATGCGGGCGAATGGCGTGATAAATTACATACTGTTCCGTTTGAAACCAGAGGCGGAACATGGCAACCCCGCTACTATCAGGAAAATGCCATCACCAAAGTGTTGGAATCTATCTCAAAGGGCAAAGATCGTATATTGCTAACCCTTGCAACCGGAACCGGAAAAACAGCGATTGCTTTTCAGATTGCTTGGAAATTATTCCACAGTAGATGGAATTTACTAAAAGACGGCAAAAGATTACCACGCATCTTGTTTTTGGCTGATAGAAATATTCTGGCAGATCAGGCGTTCAATGCGTTCTCGGCATTCGAGGAAGATGCTTTAGTGCGTATCCGTCCATCGGATATTCGGAAAAAAGGCAAAGTGCCAACCAACGGTTCTGTATTCTTTACGATATTCCAGAGCTTTATGAGTGGTGATAATGACGAACCTTATTTTGGTGAATATCCAAAAGATTATTTTGACCTTATCATAATCGACGAGTGCCATCGTGGTGGAGCAAATGATGAAAGTAGTTGGCGGGCTATCATGGAATACTTCAGTCCTGCAGTGCAACTCGGTCTGACGGCTACGCCAAAGCGTGACAAGAACATTGATACTTATAAATATTTCGGAGAACCTGTATATGTTTATTCTCTCAAAGAGGGTATCAATGACGGTTTCCTGACACCGTTCAAGGTTAAGCAGATTCAAACCACTATTGATGAATATGTTCATACTTCCGATGATGAAGTGCTTGAGGGGGAGGTTGAAGATGAAAAAATTTATACCGAAGCTGATTTCAATCGGGTAATTGAAATTAAGGAACGTGAAGAATATCGAGTCAAGCTGTTCTTAGATATGATGGAACAGAACCAGAAGACGATAGTTTTTTGTGATACCCAACTTCACGCTCTGGCTATTCGGGATTTAATCAATCAACATGCTGACAGCACAAATTCAAACTACTGCCATAGAGTTACTGCCGATGATGCAAAGTTAGGTGAACAGCATTTACGGGATTTTCAGGATAATGAAAAGATAATTCCGACTGTGCTGACCACTTCCAAAAAATTAAGCACTGGCGTAGATGCTCCCGAACTTAGGAATATAGTTCTTATGCGTTCTGTGAACTCGATGATTGAGTTCAAGCAGATTATTGGTCGGGGAACTCGCCTGTTTGACGGTAAGGATTATTTTACTTTGTTTGATTTTGTGGGGGCTCATAAGCATTTCCTTGACCCTGAATGGGATGGTGATGCTTTGCCTTGCGAAACCTGCGGTGAGGTTGTTTGTGTATGTGAAGGTCCTGCACCAAAAATATGTAAAAAATGCGAACAGCAACCCTGTGTTTGCGAGAAACCCGAACCCGAACGATGTCAATTATGTGGCAGAACACCTTGTATTTGCGACAAGGAACCAAAAGCCAGAATGATAAGGGTGAAATTGTCTGACGGTAAGGTGCGTGAGTTGGATTCAATGGTTCAGACTTCGTTCTGGAGTCCTGATGGAAAACCTATCTCAGCCGAAGAATTTCTCCAGTCAATGTTCGGTTCACTGCCTGAATTTTTCAAAGATGAAGCTGAATTACGGGCTATCTGGAGTAAACCTGATACCCGCAAGAAACTACTGCACGAACTTAACGAGGCTGGTTTTACTCATAGCCAGTTACAAGAATTACAATCAATGATTCATGCTGAGGATAGTGATCTGTATGATGTTCTGTCTTATGTTTCATTCAATTCAAAACCGGTAAAACGATCCCAAAGAGCCGAATTTGCCAAGTCACATTTTGATGGGTATGAAGATAAACAGAGAGTTTTTTTAGATTTCGTTCTGAAACAGTATATCGAATCTGGTGTTAGCGAACTGGACGATACTAAGCTACCAGAACTACTGACCCTCAAATATAATGCAATAACTGATGCCAAAAGGGAACTGGGCGAGATCAGTCATATCAGGGATACGTTCATTGGGTTTCAGGCTTCGTTATACGAAAACCGAGCGGCGATTTGATAGTGGTGAAATTTAAGGAGAAAAATAATTAATGAGTGAAGCCTATATTAGAAGCATGGATGACATAGTTGATTTTAAAGTAGATGACATTAAAGAAGAAGTTAAGGCTATTATCAATAATATGTCTGAGAATGAATTCCCACACCCTCGAGATTTAGGGAATAACTGGCTTCAGTATTGTGAGTTAGTTCAGGGGAATGCTTCTTTTCATGTCAAAGTATGTAATGAAACATTTGAAGGTTATATATACCAAATTCTCGAAAAGTTGTCAGATTTTGAACTAAAATTGTTAGTATTTACGACATTGGATTATGATTGTGACGCAGAATCAATCAATGATGAGCACATTGTTAACTTTTGTAGAAAATTAACAATTGATTTTCTTGTAAATGATTTAATACGAAATTTAGAAAATGAAGCTGATTCTCATGAGTTTCCATATGAATAGGAATGAGAATAAAATACAATTCTCTACTTGTTCATATCTTAAGTGATTATTCAGATAGCACTTTACATGTCCATGAATTACAATTAACATATGAAAAATTAAATCCTGTAATTAAATCTGATAATTTATTTGAATTAACAACACAAATTAGTACAAAAAATTGGGTATTATATAGGTTTCTGTTTATATAAAAGTAAATTCTATATATTGTTAGATATAACTCTTCTTAATTGTGCTACTCAATTTATCTAAGCGGCAGTTCTAAAATAGTCCACGATAGCCCGCCATA
>QNAD01000184.1 GCA_003641345.1 Candidatus Zixiibacteriota bacterium
CCCCAACCCCCAGGTAATTTTTCTGCCTGCCTGGCAGGAAAAAGTTTTATAACATCAAACAATCTGAATAAAATAAAAGCAATTATATAGTTAGTTATTGAGTAAGGCACAAAAAGAATAGACACAAACATCCCCGCCCATTCATCGATAACTATAACTTTGGCATCATGCCCAAATATTAATTCCGCTTTCCCAGCCGCCCAGATAGATAGAAAGAGAGTGATTATCGCTAAAGTAACAGCTGTAACCTGATTGCCCTGTATAAAAAATAACGCAATAAATAAAGCAGGAAGAGTACCCCATGTCCCGGGAAAAGGACGTCCATAACCGGAATATAAACCAGTTGCAATAAGTTTAATCAAATTATTCCTCATTAGGTTATTTTAATACAGTTTTTATCATATAAAAATATTTAATAACATAATCAATACCTATTAAGACAGTAACAATCGCAGTTATCCATGTCAGCAAATTAAAATAAAATTGATAATCAAACATTAGAAATGATGGTATAGAATTATTGAAGTACTCAATAGTTGAAATTAAATTTATAAAAGCCAGCATCAGACCAACTATTCCCATTTGCAAAAAAGTTTTAACTTTAGCCCACCACGACGGGGAAATAACAACTCCCCTATAAGCGGCTAACAATCGAAGACCAGTAATAGCAAACTCCCTCCCGATAATGAGCATAACCGGAAGAGGATTTACATATTTTAATGAAATAAAAGCAATCAAAGCAGATGATACTAAAATTTTATCAGCCAGCGGATCCATAAATTTTCCAAATCCGGTCACAATACCATATTTACGGGCATAATACCCATCGGCAAGATCGGTAAGTGATGCTATTATGAATAACCCCAATGCAATCAAACGCATTTGATAATTATCCAGTATTAAGAAATACATAAAAATCGGAGCAATGACAATTCTGGATAATGTCAGTTTATTAGGTGTATTCATGGTGAGATAAGTTAGGGGATGGAACAGAGACTGTCAATTGGAAATGCCAGAACAGATATTTTTTACTTCTCAAATATAATTGGGAAATTAGAAAAATCAGACATCTAAGACTATTCTTGCTCTCCCCTTTTCAGGACTTGTTAAATAACCCGATTATGTCTTACGACAATGCCAAAGTTAAATAATTTTTTACAGATATCTCCATCAGATATTTATGATATTAGTAAATAGAATTGAAAGTATTTATAATAAAGTGGAAATAAAAAACCCAAGTAGGTTTAACCCTACTTGGGTGGACGATATTAGGTAATCCACAGAAAGAGTAACACTTTCCGATTGCGTAATTAAGATAACAATTACTTAATTTTTGTCAAGGAAAAAGATTAGATTAAAATAAATAATCTCTTAACTATCAAGAATCATCTGTACAAAAATACAAAATATTGGTATCAATATTTATTATTATCCACATAAAATGTTAACAAGATGTTGAATTAATGTTTAATCCCTCATAACTCGCACGGTAACAGCAACATACGGGAGCGAAATTATTTTACATGTTTTACTCAAAAACAACAATAAAATAATAGCTATGTAATTGATTGTAATACAAGGCGATATGGAATTACAATTTACAAATATTGACTTCCGTGAAATTTCTAATAATTCCAGAATATATAAAATATCTCTATTATTTTGACATTCAGTTATATACGAAAAAATAAATAAAACTACAATTTTTAGTGGATAAGACTTTTCGAACTACTATATATTGTGGTTCTTAAAGAGGAGATGGGTTATTATAATTTTAAAATTATAATATTTAGAAAACTATGGTAATTGAGGTGTCCTGTTAAGGGTAAATGGATTTATTAACCTCAATATTTAATTATACAGGAGGTACAACTTGAAAATTCAACGGTATTTCACGCATGAAGGTGAATCTCCATACAGTCGAATTCCTTTTACAAAAAGAGTCTCAGAAATTAAAAATCCGGACGGATCAACAGTCTTTAAACTGGAAGATATTGAAGTTCCGGAACAATGGTCACAGGTGGCGACTGATATTCTGGCTCAGAAATATTTCCGTAAAACAGGTGTTCCCCAAATTGATAAAAAAGGGAAACCTATTTTGGACGAAGATGGCAATCCGGTTTTAGGGAGCGAGACTTCTGCAAAGCAGGTTTTTAATCGTTTAGCGGGATGCTGGCGACACTGGGGAGAAAAATTTAATTATTTTGATAGTGGGCAAAGTGCTCAAATTTTTTATGACGAACTGTCTTATATGTTAGCCAATCAGATTGCGGCACCAAATTCCCCGCAATGGTTTAATACCGGCCTTCATTATGCTTATGATATCCAAGGAATTGCCAATGGGCACTATTATGTTGACCCAAAGACTCACGAACTCACTTCGGCTACTAACGCCTATGAACATCCTCAACCCCATGCCTGTTTTATTCAATCGGTCTCAGATGATTTGGTAAATGATGGCGGTATTATGGACTTATGGGTTCGTGAAGCTCGTCTTTTTAAGTATGGTTCCGGCACCGGTAGTAATTTTTCAAAAATTAGGGGTTCCGGAGAATCATTATCCGGCGGCGGTAATTCATCCGGCTTGATGTCTTTTCTGAAGATTGGCGACAGGGCAGCTGGTGCAATTAAATCAGGAGGAACAACTCGAAGAGCCGCCAAAATGGTCTGCCTTGACCTTGACCATCCGGACATAGAAGAATTTATTGCATGGAAAGTTATCGAAGAACAAAAAGTTGCGGCACTTGTTACAGGTTCACAGATTATTCGCCAAACTCTTAAGGATATTTTTGAAGCAACAAAAGTTACAGATAAAGCTGAATCAACTATCGAAGTTAATCCGGAAAAGAATGAAAAACTCAAATCGAAATTAAGACATGCCCGACAATTAAATGTCCCTCAGCAATATATTAAAAAAGTTTTAGAGCTGGCTTCTCAAAATATTTTAGAAATTGATTTTATTGATCTTGATACGAACTGGGAAAGCGAAGCTTATATAACTGTTTCCGGACAGAATTCTAATAACTCGATTAGAGTTCCAAACTCATTTTTTGAAAAATTAACCAACGGTGAAGATTGGCAGTTAATAAATCGCAATAAAAATTCACTTGCCAAAACGCTTCCCGCCTCTGAGCTATGGGATAAAATTTGCCACGCCGCCTGGGCTTGTGCTGACCCTGGAGTCCAATTCGATAGCACTATCAACGAGTGGCATACGTGCCCGGAAGATGGGCGAATAAATGCATCCAATCCATGTTCTGAATATATGTTTCTTGATGATACCGCTTGTAATTTAGCTTCTATCAATCTGGTTAAATTTCACAACGATGATGGAAGTTTTGATATTGAAGGTTATCGACATGCAATAAGGTTATGGACAATCGTTCTGGAAATTTCCGTGCTGATGGCTTCATTTCCGTCCAAGCCAGTTGCGCAGAAGAGCTTTGAATTTCGTACACTTGGTTTAGGCTATGCCAATCTTGGCACTCTACTTATGCGTATGGGGATTCCATATTCTTCTCAGGAAGGTTATTCATGGTGCAGTGCTCTTAGTTCAATTTTAACTGGACAATCTTATATGACTTCGGCTGAAATGTCTAAAAAACATGGTCCATTTCCAAGTTTTTACCGTAACCGTGAACATATGCTTAGAGTTATCAGAAACCATCGCAGAGCTTCGTATAACGCTGAAAAATCTGAATATGAAAATCTGACCATAAAACCGACAGGAATTAATCCAAATTATCTACCGGAAAACATTGTTAAATCAGCCAGAACTGTTTGGGATAATGCTTTAGAATTTGGAGAAATCTACGGTTTCCGTAATGCCCAAGCAACGGTTATTGCTCCAACCGGAACGATAGGTTTGGTCATGGATTGCGATACCACCGGCATAGAACCGGATTTTTCTTTGGTGAAATTCAAAAAATTAGCCGGCGGCGGATATTTCAAAATTATCAACAACTCAGTTCCCATAGCTTTGGAGAAACTTGGTTACGATGATGAACAAATTGAAGAAATTATTCTGTATGCTACCGGACATAAAACTTTAAAAGGCGCTCCATTTATTAATTATGAATCGCTTATGGCAAAAGGGTTCACCGAAAATGACATCAAAAATATTGAAAAATCATTGGAAAATGTTTTTGATATTACTTTTGCTTTCAACAAATTTACACTTGGTGAAGAATTCTTAAAAGATACGCTCGGTTTTCCTGATGAGCTTATTGATAACTGGAATTTTAACCTTCTGAAAGAAATCGGATTTACTAAAGAACAGATCGAAACTGCAAATGAATATGTCTGTGGTACGATGACACTTGAAGGTGCTCCGCATCTCCATGAGAAACATCTACCAATTTTTGATTGTGCCAATCGGTGCGGTAAAAAAGGTAAAAGATTTATTAAATCAGAAGCTCATATTTATATGATGGGTGCTGCCCAAGCATTTATTTCCGGAGCAATTTCGAAAACTATCAATATGCCGGCTGAAGCTACAATCGATGATGTCAAAAAATCATACCGCATGGCTTGGGAAACAATGAATAAAGCTATTGCTCTTTATCGGGATGGTTCTAAACTTAGCCAACCTTTGAACTCGGCACTGTTCGATGATGACGAAGATAATGAGCAGAATATGACTATTGAGAAAACATCGCAAATGATGGCACAGAAAATTGTTTATCGCTACATAGCCAAACGACGGAAACTACCTAGCCGTCGTGCTGGATATACTCAAAAGGCTGTTGTTGGCAACCATAAATTATATTTGAGAACCGGAGATTATTCCGATGGCACACTCGGTGAAATC
>QNAD01000185.1 GCA_003641345.1 Candidatus Zixiibacteriota bacterium
GGGCTGGTATTTGCTTCAACAGGAGGCGATAGCACTGGAGAATCTGGAGGACACGGAGGTCCGGTTTTAAGTGTACTTATTGAAATTGTCGTAATTTTATTAGCCGCAAAACTTGGCGGTGATATTTTTGAAAGATTTTCTCAGCCCGCAGTATTAGGTGAGCTTATTATCGGAATGATTATCGGTAACCTACATCTGGTAGGGTTTGATGGCTTTGAATTCTTCAAAAACGACTTAATCTTGGAAGTGCTGGCAGAATTAGGCGTTATAATTCTTCTTTTTGAAGTTGGATTGGAATCGACGGTTAAAGAGATGATGAAAGTAGGCTTGGCTTCATTTATGGTGGCGACTTTTGGTGTCATTGCTCCATTCTTTTTAGGATGGGGAGTCGGTGCCTGGTTCCTTCCGCAAGAATCAATCTATGTTCATATATTTATCGGTGCAACATTAACAGCAACATCAGTTGGTATAACAGCCAGAGTTCTAAAAGATATTGGAAAAATACAAACCAAAGAATCAAAAATTATTCTTGGTGCGGCGGTAATCGATGATATTATGGGACTTATTATCCTGGCGGTAGTAGCCGGTATCATAACTGCGGTCTCATCCGGTTCCGGTGACGGTATCAGTTCGGTAGCTATTCTCTGGATAATTTCCAAAGCGGTTTTATTTATTGTTGGAGCTATTGTTCTGGGCGGAATTATCCTCCCTCATTTCTTTAATCTGGCTTTCAAATTAAAAGGAAAAGGCGTTCTTTTATCATTCTCATTATTAGTCTGTTTTTTGCTTTCCTACATTGCCGGTCAGATAGGTTTGGCTCCCATCGTAGGTGCTTTTGCAGCCGGTCTTATTCTTGAAGAAATTCATTTTACTAAATTCCGTGAACGGGGTGACCATGGAATCGAAGAATTAATTGAACCGATTTCTGTCTTCTTGGTCCCGATATTTTTTGTTAGGATGGGGATGATGGTTGATCTTACTACTTTTGGCCATGTAGAAATTTTAGGTTTTGCCGCTGTTATGACTATTGCAGCAATTCTTGGTAAACAAGTTTGTTCATTGGCAATTTTTGATAAAACAACAAATCGAATTGCAATCGGATTGGGGATGATACCACGCGGTGAAGTCGGTTTGATTTTTGCCGGTATTGGTGCAAAATTAATGCTTGATGGACACCCTGTAGTTTCATCAAGTACATATTCGGCAGTAGTTATTATGGTTATTGTTACAACCCTTGTAACTCCTCCTGCTTTGAAAATTTCGATGTTACGAGGTGAAAAGAAGAAATAGTTTTAATATTTTTAAAAGATGGAATTTCAACCTCTAACAATAAAACATCTTGAATCTCGCCTGAAAAAAGATATAGAGGTTGATCCATCTTGGTTTGTCCCACATATGCAGGATTATATAAAATATAATCCAAAAGGATGTTTTGCTTTAGTCAATCGGGATAAAACGCTGGGGATGGTTACAACTACCCTCTATGATAATATTGGCTGGATTGGATGGTTATATGTTGATGATTCTTTCCGGCGTCAGGGGCTTGGCGAACGACTAATGCGAAAAGCTATCGAGTATATCAATGAAAATAAAATTTACTCAATTGTAATTGAGGCGGTCAGAGAAGCGGTAACATTATATAAACGGATTGGATTTGAAACACAGTTTGAAACTCATCATTTCAAGCTATATCCAGATAAAATTAAACCTAATCAAAATAACAATTTTCAGACTCTACCAATTTCAAACATTCCACTCGAAAAGTTAGTTGATTTTGATTTAAAATATTTTCATCAGAACCGTTTTGAACTATTTAAAATAATTACAAGTAACCCAAAATTTTCCGGTTATGTTGCTTTAGAAAATGAAAAAATAATTGGCTATATATTTGTTACCGAAGATTCAAAATCTTTGCAGACATCCCCTTTAATTATAGATTTGAACCATCCTGAAAAAAATAAAATCATTAGCTCTTTACTTAATAAAACTCTTAATGGTCAAAACAAACCGCTCTATTTTAGATGCCCATCTCTTCGGAAACAATATTTTGATTTCTTAGTTTCAATCGGAGCCGAACCGACTGGATATTTCACATATCGCATGCTTTTGGGTAAACAGTATGAAATTGAATCGGAAGGTATCTTGTCTTTGGGGTGCCCCGGCAAAGGGTAACAGATAAAACCTATCTATGTTGGAAACAATTGGCAAACTATAATTCTATATGTCATACTAAACACCCATCAACCGAAATAGCGAGTAATAACTTAAAACATAGCACAGCCCACAACCAAATCTTAGAAACATTTCTGTTATCATTCCATTTTATTATTAGTTTTTTACATTAATAATACTAATTCTTCAAAGAAGAAGCATGACTATTCTGCAGATAGGGCACAGTAGTTCTTTTTTTGATAAGTATCGTTTTTTCTATTAAAGATTGACAATAATTATTATATTAATTATAATTTAAGTGATATGAAACAAAGTAAATATTGTATAATTATAATTTTGGCATTTTCTCTTCTTTCGTGTTCGAACTTGATCAATTCTGGGGATAGTGACCTTTCTGTAAGAAAAATTAGCAGTTTAACAAATTGTGAAAAATCACTTATTAAATCATCGAATAAATTTAGTATCAATCTCTTTGAAAACAGTCTTGAATATGACAAAGACAAAAATATTTTTATTTCCCCATTATCAGTCTCTTACGCATTAGGCATGGCATACAATGGTGCCGCCGGAGAAACAAGAGAAGTTATCCATAATGTCTTGCAAATTGAAGATATCGGTTTGGCTGAATTTAATTCAAATTATAAAAGCTTGATTGATTTGTTAAAAAATATTGATCAAGAAGTTGAAATGGAAATTGCAAATTCTGTCTGGTATCGACAAGAATTTGATATTGAGAAAGAATTTACGGATAACCTTATTTCATATTTTGATGCACAAATATCCGGACTTGATTTTTCAACTAAGGAATCAGTTGATATTATTAATAATTGGGTTTCTGACAAAACAAATGGTAAAATCAAATCTATTGTTTCCCATCCGATTGACCCTTTGACCATTATGTATCTGATTAATGCTATATATTTCAAAGGCTTATGGTCAATTTCTTTTGATTCCAGTTATACATCAAGAAGAACATTTTATAAAAACGATAATACTGAGATTAAATGCGATATGATGCAATCTGTAGAGGAATACGAATATCTTGAAACAGATATATTTAAAGCTGTAAATATTTATTACGGTGATAATCATTTTTGCTTAACTGCTTTTCTGCCAATAAATAACAATGATATTTCAACCATTACCGAGCAGTTAACTTCTGATAATTTAAACAATTGGTCAAATCAATTCAAACAATCAAAACTAATACTAAATTTCCCAAAATTAAAATTTAGCTATAACGTAAATTATAATGAAATTTTAAAAAATATTGGCATGTCACGAGCCTTTGACCCCAGATTAGCAGATTTCTCTAACATAGTGCCATTAAATGGCTTATTTATTCAAAATGTGATCCATAAAAGCTTCATCGAGCTTGATGAAACAGGGACAGAAGCAGCAGCAGTTACTTCGATTTCTATTGGTTTGACATCAGACGAACCGACACCAAAACAATTTAATGCGAATCATCCCTTTTTATTCCTAATACGAGAGGTCGAAAGCAATACTATTCTTTTTACAGGCGCAATTTTTGAGCCAGTTTGGGAATAGCTAAATGGGATTTTTCATTATAATTTACACAAAAATTAAGGCTTTTCGTCAAATTAGCAGTTGCCTTTTTAGAAATAGTTTAGTTTATTCGTCAATTGAAGATAAAATTTAAACAGCAGATATATTCTGCGAAATAAGGATATGAAAAATAACAACTTAAGAAGAATGAGGGGTTTAATGAAGAAACACGGAATTATAGCGGCTACCCTGCTTTCTTTGATTTTAATTTCTTCGAGCTCTTTCTCCAGAACAGCTTTAGATTTCAAGAAATCAAATCAAAACAATCTGAACAAATCAACAGCCGGGCTTCCAAACATCCAGGTTGCTGACCATCAGGTAGGACAGTTACAGCTTACAGTGTCAAATACTGGTACATTCGGTAATGGTTTTTTCTCAGGGAAAGACCCATTCACAGGTCGTGGTGTACTTGGAGGTATATATCCAAAAGGTTCTGGAGTTCAATATGTGTTTTCCGGTGCTTTCTGGATTGGTGCAGTAGTAGAAAGAGATACTCTGGTTTCAACCGGTGCTGATGGATGGGCAGCAGGTAACTATGAGTTCAAACCTGAAGTTGGGGACGCTGGAAGATTAAAACGCCGTTCATTAATTGATCCTACATCGGACGATTTTGAAGGTGCGATTTCAGAAGAAGATATTATTGCCGTATATACAGACACAACTATCGAAGGTGTTGACTTAGATCAGATCTTAAATCGTCCACACAAACCACTCAACATTAAAGTTGTAGAAGCAAGTTATGCTTGGTCTTACCCTTACGCTGAAGACTTTGTGTTATTTGATTATAAAATCAGAAATACTGGCTATAATACTTTAGAAGAAGTTTACATGGGTATTTATCAGGATGCTGATGTTGGTTTTGCCGCTGACATGTCTTCAAATAACTTATATTCTGATGATATTTGTGGATTTGTTCATACTATTCCAGAAACATTAAATACGTCTTTTGGTGAGAAATGTACATATATTGATACTGTTAATATTGCATGGATCGCAGATAATAATGGCGA
>QNAD01000186.1 GCA_003641345.1 Candidatus Zixiibacteriota bacterium
AAACAATTTGGTAAAATAGAAAATAAGTTCTATGGGAAATATAATCTTCATCAATTAACTAACAGCTCGAAAGATATTATTGAAGACCAGATTAATAAGTTAGAATCTTTCGGCAAAGAAATTTTCTTTAAGACAAAAAATAACATTTTTAAATACTCTGAGAAAAACGGATTTACAAAAATAAACTTTTCAGGTCTCTATGTCAACTTATTCAAAACTGAAAATAAATTGTTTTTTGTAAATGATACAAATCTCTACACATACCAAAAAGAAAATTTAAAACAGATTACACTTCCTCAAGCTATCGGAAACGACTTCATCCTTGATATTCTTCCATATGAGAAAAATAAATTTCTTTTCCGTTTCTACAACAATGGTTTTTACATTTACGACGAAAGAAACAATCTATTTTCTTCTTTTCCGTCAACAATAAACAAAACTATTTTTCCGGAAGACTATGTAAAAACCATCCCGATAAACAACAATATTTTTGTACTTGGCACCAAAAATAATGGCATTATATTTTTTGACAGGAAAGGACAAATCATCAGTTCTTTTGATCAAAACAACGGCTTAATCAACAATAATATTACAGACTTATTTATTGATAAAGATCAAAATTTATGGGTATTAACCAATTATGGATTTTGTATTATTCAAACTGATTTTCAATTTACTTTTTTCGGGGCAAGTTCCGGATTAGACGGTGGATTATCTGACATTATTCGCCATAATAATAATCTGTATGTCAGCTCATTGCAGGGAACTTATTTATTGTCTGATACTTGTTTTTACGACAATACAACAAAATGTTTTAACCATGACCGTTTTCATCAAATTCCGGGATTAGACATCCAAACAGAAAATTTCTTATATTTTAAGAATCATTTACTTAATTCAACTACTTCCGGTATTTTTGATATTAACGGAAAAAATATAAAGAAACTAAGCAATGAGACATCACGCGGAATTTACACAATTCAAAAAGATACAGATCTATTATTAACAACAGGAGACAATGGCGTTTCTATTTTTCGTTTCACACATGGGAACCTTTCTTTTCAAGGAAAATTCACTAATTGCCATTCTTCCATACGAACTTTTGCCGAAGACGGCAATACTTTCTGGTTTGGCTCAGATCATCAGGGATTATTTAAAGTTACTTTTACCGACTCCATTAATTTTGATGCCCCTTTTGTTTCTCTAAATAATGCCAAAGGTCTGCCATCAGAATTCAACTGGATTGATGTTTACCGCACCTCAACAGGGACTGTTTTCTCAACAGATAAGGGAGTTTACAGATATGATAAAGGAACTAAATCTTTTTATCAGGATACTTTATTAGGGTTAGATTTTTCTTCCGAGACTGTATGGGTTTTTCCTCTTTTAGAAGACCAAAACAAAAATCTTTGGTTTAGCAGTGGCACTAAAGGGAAATACGAAAAACATACTTTTTTTGCAAAATTTAATCCCACGCACAAATCTTATCAACTTATTAAGTACCCACTAAATAAAATCAATGACCAGTCAATTGAAGACATATATGTTGATTCTAATAAAATAGTATGGTTTGGTACCATGAAAAATTTAATTCGCTTTGATTTCTCAAAAATTGGTAATCACCAAGATACTCTTCCACCTCAAATATTAATTCATGCTATTACAATCGGCAAAGATTCTCTATTATTATTACCAACTGATTTTCTTACCAACTCTAATAAACTCTTGAAAATTGATTATGTTTTGCGAGATATTCATTTTGAATTTTCTGTTCCCGAATATTCTTCTACTACTATAGAATTCAACTATTTCTTGGAAGGTTACAACAAAAAGTTCTCAGGATGGGAAAACAAAAATTTCAAAGAATACACAAACCTTTCTCCGGGAGAATATATTTTACATGTTAAAACAAGAAACAACACCAAATCCGGTGAAAGAGAAATCATTATTCCATTTTCAATTGTTGCTCCATACTACCTGACAATTATTGCTTACATCTTTTATCTGGCACTTTTGGCTTCACTTATTTTTCTAATCGTTTATTGGCGAAGCTATTTATCTGAAAAAGAAAAATTTAAAGTACAACAACTACTCAGTCAACGAACGGAAGAATTAGTTTACCAAAAAGAAAGGGCTGAAGAATTACTTTCCAAAATCTTACCTGAAGATACCGCCAAACAAATTCAGAAAAAAGGGAAAGCTGACAGAAAATCATTTAAGATGGTTACTGTCCTTTTTGCCGACATCAAAGGGTTTACAAAAATTGCTGAGAACACACCTCCTGAAGAACTTCTAGATGAATTAGATACTCTATTCTTAAAATTTGATAATTCAGTAGAAGAAATGGGAATTGAAAAAATAAAAACCATTGGCGATGCATATATGTGTGCCGGAGGCATTCCGATGAAAAACCGTACAAATCCGATTGATGTTATTTTAAGCGGGATGAAAATGTTAGATTATCTCCAGGAAATAAATAACCTCTCGAAAACTAAATGGCAAATAAGAATTGGGGTACATACAGGACCGGTAATTGCCGGTGTAATTGGTACCCGGAAAATCAGTTACGATATTTGGGGTGACACTGTCAATGTTGCTAGCCGTATGGAATCTATGGGTAAAGCAGGAGAAATTAACATTTCAGAATCTACTCATGAATTAGTGCAGAAATATTTTGAATGTGTTCCTCGCGGAATGATTCCTGTAAAATACAAGGGTAATATTAGTATGTATTTTGTAAAAGGGCTTAAACCGGAATATGCTTCTGATGCTGAAAGAAAAATCCCAAATGATGCCTTTTATTTCCAACTTCAACATATTCGTTTTTCTGATTTAGAAGAACTTATTCTTACAAAATTAGAAAAAGGCTTGCCTAAAGATCAATATTACCATAACTTAAAACACACTATAGATGTAATTAATCAAGCTGAATTAATTGCCAGAGGCGAAAATTGTACCGATGAAGAAATATTAATATTGAAAACCGCTGCCCTATTTCACGATTCCGGTTTCATTATTAGTTACGACGACCACGAAGAACAAGGCATTAAGCTAGCCAAAGAAATTCTTCCGCAATTCAAATACTCACAAAAACAAATCAAATTAATTGGTGAAATTATATATGCTACTAAATTCCCTCCAAATCCAAAAACCAAACTCCAAAAAATCATTTGTGACTCTGACCTTGATTACTTAGGACGGGAAGACTTTGTTCCGGTTTCCAATGAGCTTTTCAAGGAATTGTCTGTCAGAGGGAAAGTAAAATCGTTAGAAGAATGGAACAATATTCAAATTAAGTTTTTGCAGAGCCACCAATACTATACTGAAACAGCTCGAAATTTAAGAAGAGTAAATAAATTAAAACAATTAGAAAGACTCAAAGAATCAATGAAAGGTAGTAAATAAATCTGTTATTTTCCGAAAACAAAAATTTCTGTCTGGCTTAAGATTTGACGGACATCGGAATGCACCCATGAGACACCTTTTTCTATTGCGGTAATACCTAATTCCTGCCAATGCTTTTTAATGTATTCACGCACTTCGTCGGAAGTTACTTTCAGAAAAATTTTGTCGGAAGCCCTACCCCATGAATGTTGTGAGAACTGTTTGTAATACGAGCTATCCGGAGTTCTAATTCCCGACCATTGTCTGTCGCCACCACTATACCATGTATTTATCTTAATTGGTCCAAAGATATCCCGCAATTTTTGGTCAGCAAGAATCAAGTTCTTGTCTAATATACCAATCAAATAATTAGGATGTTTCGCTGCATATTTTTTATAAAGTGCAGGTGGAATATATTCATCCAGATAAAAATTTGTAGAAAGTTTTATTCTGCCCATAATATAAGAATATTGTCGGGGTGAAAGGATTCGAACCTTCGACCTCGTCGTCCCGAACGACGCGCGCTAACCGGACTGCGCCACACCCCGCAAATAGATATAAGGAACTTCTAAAAAAATAATTTAAAAGAACTTATTTGAGCATGCAAAGAAACAGAAAATTTTTGTATCCTTTTTTATCAGTCAATATTTTTTACAAAAAAACAAATAGAATTTTATTCGGACTTTTCGTCTATATCAAACGATTTCCATCCCAATGCCTTTAAATCAGCTAATTCGCCTTGTTTGGTTTGCATCCGCAAACCTTCACTTTTCTCAGTAATATAACCAATAATAGAAATTCCTTCAACATCATTAACTTTATCCAAATCATCTAACGACACTGCAAACAACATCTCGTAATCCTCACCTCCATCTAATGCTGCAGTAACAGGATGAATATTCATTTCTTCTGCCGTAGCAACCGTATTTTCATGAATAGGAATTTTGTCCTCATAAATCAAACAGCCCGTATCCGATTTTTGACAAATGTGAAACAACTCAGAAGATAAACCGTCGGAAATATCAATCATAGCAGTAGGTTGCACTTCTAATTTCTCAAGTAACTCAATTACATCACGGCGTGGTTCCGGCTTTAATTGGCGTCCCAACACATATTGATAATTATCTAATTCCGGTTGTACTTCGGGTGCATCCTTAAAAATTTGTTTTTCTCGTTTCAGCACCTGCACACCCATATAAGCACCTCCTAAATCGCCCGATACACAAATCAGATTTTTTTCCTTAGCTCCGGAACGATATACAATTTTCTTCTTATCCACCTCACCAACAGCTGTAATACTCATCATCATCCCTGTAAACGAAGAAGTAGTGTCACCACCAACTAAATC
>QNAD01000187.1 GCA_003641345.1 Candidatus Zixiibacteriota bacterium
AGAACTATCACTATCATGATCATGATCGATAAACTCAATTGCATCCCCGGGATAGCCTTCTGAAATTTTACTTAATAACTTTGCCTTAATATCAGAGATTTCATAATGTGCTTTTAAATATTCTTCCAACACCTCTGGTTTAGTTCTGTCCAACTTTATTTTCTGAGCACGGGAATGTATGGTTGGCAATAAAAATTTCGGCCTATTTGATGTTAAAATTATTACTGTATTAGGTTGCGGTTCCTCTATCATTTTAAGTAAAGCATCGGCTGACGAAGTTTTCATCAATTCCATTTTTTCAAATATTACTGCCCTAATAATACCCTTATCAACCTTTCTCGACAGAGATTTTTTGATACTCCTCGCTAAAGCTATTGGAATCGTAGTACTTTTAGAAAAAGTCTGAATTTTAAAAGGATGCTCTCTCTTCTCTTCTAATATCTGAGCAACAAATTCTAAAGCCTCGTCTTCTTTTTCATGTGGCGGTATAGGAAACGCAGTATATAAATATTCATAAGTAAGATTGAAAATTTTCCGACAGCTATAACAATCTCCGCATGGAAGTACGTTATTCTCTGATATTTCATTGGGAGAACTACAATTCAGCAATGCCGCCAGAGAAATCGAAAATGCCCAATCCCCACACCCCTTGGAACCATGAAACAGATAAGTACCGGCAATTCTATCCGCTTTAAATGACCTGGAAATTATAGTCCAGGCTCTTGGCTGAAATTGTGAAATATCAAAAGGAATCAAATTTAATCCATTTAATTGGGTCGAGCGGTTCCCGACCTTTTCTTAGTTCAAACTTTAAAACACCATCTTCTCCAGCATCACCAATTTTATCTCCGGACAACAAATATTGACCCTCACTAACAATAATTTTACCCAATCCGGCATAAGTAGTATAATACTGATTATCATGATTGATAATAACAAATTTTCCATATCCTCGCAAATTGCCAACATATGCTACTACCCCCGATGATACCGCAATTACTTTCCTAAATGGCTTGCCAGACATTTGAATACCCGGTGAAAATGATTTAAGTTTCGTAACTCTATCTACCTGATTGCCAAATGATTTAATAACTTTTCCTCTAATTGGAGATAGAATTTTTCCCTTCAATGTGGCAAAAACCGATGGCGAAGCAATCTGCCCAGCCCTTCGCTCCACATCTCTTGCCAACTCCCGCTCTCTTTCAAGACGTACAATAATTTTCTCCATTTCTTCGGCAGCTTGCTTCAACATCATTATCCGTTCTGTTTCATCCATTTCCAAACGGCGAAGTTTATTAAGAGTCTTTTCCTGTTTGATTTTTTTACTTCGTTCCAACGAAGTTGACGTCTCTTTTTTTTGTTTTAATCCCTTTACCTTTTTAGTCTGACCTGTTAGCACATCAAGATTATCAATACTTTTTTCTAAAAAATGCTTAGCTTGCTCTACATTGCCAGACTCAAATCCGGACAGGGCAGCCAGATATTTTATCTGTCTTTTAAGTTCCATTTCTGAATTTAACAAATTATTGATAGTACTTTTTGATTGATGCGTAGCAAAATAAAATTGACGAATATTCCCTAAATATCTTCGTCGGGAACGCTCAAGATTATTATTATTATTCTCAAGTTCTACCTGAGCATTGATAGCATCACGTTCAAGTTGTTTCAATTGGCTGTTTAGTCTGTTTATTACTCTTTTATTTGTAGCGATTTTTTCGTCATAACCGGCAATTTTTTTTTGCGTTGATATCGCCTCGCTCTTTAAAGAATCAATTTTTTTCATCCCCTGATTAACCTGATTTTGAATTCTCTCAAGCTCTTTTTTTTGGTCAAAAATACCATCTTTACTTTCGGATGAATATACTGCTAATGGAAAAATTACCAGACAAAAGACTATTACAATAAATTTGTTAATCATCATTATAATTTTCTTAATCCCAAGTAACCACTAATAATCCCAAGTAATCCCGCTCCGACACAAAATAAAATTATATTATCCAGACTTGGAAAAATCAGTTCAAATTGATTAAATTCAATCTTTTGACTGCCATAATATAAAATCCCCCAACCGGCTACAGATGATATAACCCCCAAAAACATTCCTTCAATAATAAATGGGAAACCCATAAATAGCTTTCCAGCACCTAATAAACGCATCTGATGAAAACCAACCGCTCGAAATCTTGTCATAAATCTTAAATTATTTGCTGAACTTATCAAAGCCGTAAGAAATATTAAACCTCCCAAAACCATACCAATCTGAAAAATTATTTTCCTGGCAGATTCCACTTTCCCTAACCAGTGTTGACTGTAATAAACCTGCTCAACGCCATCTATGGAAACTATATGAGCATCTATATCATTCAAATCTTTACTTGTTAATTTGTCAGGAACAATAGTCAATATGAAAGAACGTGGTAACGGATTAGTGGTTTCATATCCGGCAAGTAAATCAATCCCGACCATACGAATCAGTTCATTGCGGGCATCTTCTTTTGAAACATATTTGATTGCCGATACACCATCAATCTGATTAAGATTAAATTCCATAATATCAATCAATGAATCAGGCATATCCTCTCTTACATAAATTTCCATCCGCATATCAGATAGAAGATTTTCATAAAATCCCTCCGAGGTTTCAGTAGCAACCCAGAATAAATCAAATAACAAAAATAGAAGCGTTAAAGACAAAAAAGAGCTAAAGGCGGTACCGGGATTCCGGTATAAGTTTCGGGAAAATTCTTTTAATATATAGAGTACCCTAATCATACCAAAGTACCATTTTCAAGTCGATAAAATTTTGTGTTCGGAATTGTTTCTTCCGGCATTTCAGAACACAATACTATCATAGACCTGCCCGATAAAGAGACTTTCACCAAATAATCAAAAATTCGCTTATACGTATACTTATCCAAGCCGGCTAAAGGCTCATCAATTATCAACAAAGGCTGATTGGCAATTGAGGCTCTGGCATATTGAACAAGAGAACTTTCCACTCTTGTTAATTTACGAGGATATTCTTTCGCTTGTTTTAAAAGAGAAAACTCCGTTAACATTTTAAAAAGTCGTTCTTTTTTTATAGCTTTTTTCTCAGCATTTAAAACCAGTGGAAATGTTATATTTTCTGAAACAGTAAACGATGGAATCAATGAGAATAAACCGCCTACACCACCAATTTTTCTCCTGATTTTTTTCAATCTCCCTTTACGGTTTTTCTTTACCTGTAAGCCAAAAACTTCTATTGAGCCTTCATCCGTAAATTTTTCACCTATAATCAACTCAATTAAAGAGCTTTTGCCAGAACCTGCACCACCAACAATTACTGCTGTTTCGCCTGCTTTAAGACTAAAATTCAAATCTTTAAAAAGCTGGATACCTCGATCAGATTGCTTAAATATATTATTTAGCTCAACTATTATCTTCTCAGACATATAATTAATGATCCACTGTTTGACATTAAATACATATTTAATTATTATAAATTAAATAACAATTATAATAAACCGATACTTCTATTGATTGTACAAAGATTCAAAAGGACAAACAATAAAAACAATTATGAGAAAACTAATAACACTTTTAACAATTCAATTACTAATTCTTTCCACTCTTAACGCTCAAGATTGGAAAAATATTAAATTCCCAATTAAAGAAAATATTACCGGTATTTTCTTTGTGCATCCAGACACAGGATTTGCTGTAACAAATACCGGCAAATTTGCCAGAACCTTTGATAAAGGCTCTACTTGGGATATTACAGATATTACTAAAGGAACTCCTCTTGAAGACCTTCATTTTACAAATTCAAAAACCGGATTTGTCTGCGGTCACAACGGTACTATCTATTCTACTCAGGATGGTGGGTATAACTGGGACAATAAATCAATCGACAGTAAAACTGCCAGACTCTTTGACATTCAAATGTTTGACGATAAAATAGGTATTGCCATTGGCTTAGCTAATGAAGGTGAGAATAAATGGCTGGGGATTAGATATCGAACAACAAATGGCGGAAAAAGCTGGAAAAAAGAGCAATCTGAAGGATTAGGTTTTAGTGAAATTTATCAGGAAAAAGGAAACCCAGCATACTATCTTTCTTTCGGGAAAATCCATACTTCTATAGATAAAGGCGAAAATTGGACAACAACTTCAACTCATAACGGAGGACCTGCACGAACACTATCTTTTCATAAAAGATTTGGAATATTAGCAGGACCGTCTGGGATTGTTTACTATACAAATGATGGCGGAGCATCTTGGAATCCTGCCCAGCAAGATGAAAAGAAAATTTTTATATCTTCCCAAATGATATCTGATACAGTTGCATATATCGGTGGTATTCAAACCCCGGTTATGAAATCAATTGATGGCGGCAAGACATGGACTGAGGAAAAAGAATCAACATCGTTTGAAGTATTAGATTTTTATCTAATTGGGACTAGACTTTATGCCTGCGGCTCAAACGGCAACTTGGCATATAAAATAGTGAAATAAATTTTCTATAACAGAAAAGATTCCATTTTGGGATAACAAAAAAAAGCGAACCATAAGGTTCGCTTTTTTTATTTATAGCACGCTGTGTGTATCCAAACATGCTTTGCATGTTAGTCTTTCATTGATTGCAGAAACTTTTCATTGGATTTAGCTTTTTTAATCCGATCCCGCAAAAATTCCATAGCGTCGATAGGATTCATTTCCGCTAAGAATTTC
>QNAD01000188.1 GCA_003641345.1 Candidatus Zixiibacteriota bacterium
GCTTTTAGACTTGTTATTAAAAACAACAAATTCAATAAGGTGGCATATCTCTTATAATAATTCTGTGAAGGTAGGTCAAATCAGAAACTGATAAAGGAAGCCCGTCACAATTTATATCTGTTGCGGCAATCTGACCTTCGACATTTATATTAAATACTCCCAAACCATAGACAAAATAATTTTCAAATAAGATATAATCGCCGATTTCATATAATAAGCTATTTAAATTAATATCACCCTGATGACAGATTTGGTCAACACATGAAATATCTATGCCACCATTATAAAAATTTATCGTACGCTCAACCCCACTAATTTGACATTGCTCGGAAGCTCCAGTCCACGAAGGGAGTTCTTGGTCGAAAGTTATGTCATCTCCCGTATAATCAAAAACGTGGTTTGATATATCAACATTACTATTTGTTTTAATTAAAATATTATTTTGACAGGTTTGCCAGTAGAAGCTTATCGGAAGAAACCTACATTCAACTTCTCTATTATAAGAGATAATAAAATTAAGCTTAGCAACTTCACCGGATGCATTAATATATTGACCATTACCCGGGTTCTGAAAATCTAATGAGTGTTGTCCGAAAATGTGAATAAGAGCTTTGGGACAGTCGCCCGAATTACAATTAGAATCAAACTCTAACCGGTAAGTAAAATATTCCCATTCATAATTCTCCATGTTGATAATTTCACCTGCTTCAATTTTACTTACTCCCATATATCTTGGCTCATACGCTACAAGGAAATCGAATCCGGAATACTCTGTACCTGTTGTTAAATTATCAATATTGATTGAAATCTCAACCTGATTTTCACCTAATATGGATGTCTGTTTATCAATTATAATATCCGCACTTTGAGCAATTGTTGATATTGAAACTATAACTAATATAGTTATTATAACTTGAAAATTGATTTTCTTGAAGCGATCAAAAATAACGTCAAAATTATACATAACAAACCTCAAAAGTTTTTGTTTATGAACTTAAAAAACGTTATTGAATGTTCGATAACTTTCCTTAGAAACTAAAAGATGACATTCTTAAAGTAGATATTATGCCCATATTTGTCAAGAACTTAGTTTGATATCAAAAAAAAGTAAAAGTTTTATTTTATTAAAACGCAACAAAATCATCATTATTCCGTTTAATGAAATAACGGGAGAGCTTATCCCTTTAAAATACTGTGCGAGGTAAGTAGGATGTTAAAAGGTTTCTTATTTTTCTTTATTCTCATAAGCATAATCTTTACTTTGATAGGTGGCATATTTGGAGTTATTGGCTCTGTTTTGGGTGCTATCGGTGGCTTATTTGGTGCTGTTATTGGGGTGGTTGTTGGCTTTTTGGGGGCTGTTATTGGCGTTTTTGCCGCTCTTTTTGGAATTTTAGCACCTTTTTTAATTTTTGGGCTGGCAATTTTTGGATTATTAAAATTGATTAGCTTGTGATAGATAGCTTTTAAAAATTATTTAATTTTTGTAAATTACTTTTTATGGATACTTCAAAATTACTGTTCTCTAAATATTTCGATATTAATAATAAAAAAAATATATTTTTGCGGAGGTTCAAGTTATGGTTCCAATTTCACGAAGAGAATTTGTCAAAACCACAGCCAAAGGAGTGGCAATTGCAAGCATTCCATTTTTCTTTAAGGCAAATCCATTGATGGCAATTACAACACCGGGTGGTGATGGATCATTACAAAGCTATATGGATCATTTTGGTGTGAGCGAAACTATGATCCGTGAGATTATGTCAGCCGCTATGGATAAAGGCGGTGATTATTGCGATCTATTTTTCCAGCATAAAATGAGCAGTTACGTGGCATTGGAAGATGATGCTGTTAATCGTGCATATACCAATGTTGATTTTGGAGTTGGTATTAGAGTAATCAAAGGGGATCAAACAGGATATTCATTTACTGAAGATGTTACGTTAAAGTCGATGAAAACAGCGGCGCGAACTGCGGCTAATATTGCTCAAGGTGCTGCTTCAGGACAGATTGCAAAATTAGGTTATCACCCCACTCCGAATTATTACCAAATCAAAACTAAATGGGAAGATGTTACAATTGAACAAAGAATTCCGACAATTCAAAAAATCAACAAAGTAATGCATGAATCTGATAAAAGAGTAATTAAGACTAATGCCAGTATATCTGATAACAGCACTTATATTTTGATTGCTACGTCTGACGGCAGATTAGTATGTGATTATCAGCCGATGGTCAGAGTTGCCGGATATTGTACGGCAGAACAAGATGGTAAAAGAGAGAGCAATGGGTATGATCTCTGTGGCAGAAATGGTATAGAATTTGTCTCAAGCGAGTCTTTAGATAGAATTGGAACTGGAGCAGTAAGACGAACAGTAAATCTATTTGATGCTGTTAAACCGGAAGCCGGCGAGATGCCGGTTGTTTTGGCTGCCGGTAGTTCCGGAATCCTTCTTCATGAAGCTATCGGACATGGTATGGAAGCGGATTTCAATCGTAAAAAGGCTTCAATTTTCAGTGATAAAATTGGCAAGTCGGTTGCAGAAAATTTTGTAACTATTATAGATGATGGCACTAATCAGAATGTTAGAGGTTCAATCAATGTTGACGATGAAGGTATGGATAGCCAAAAAACTTATCTTGTGAAAGATGGCATTTTAGAAAGTTATCTTCATGATAGAATTAGTGCAAAATATTATGGGGTTAAACCGACCGGTTCGGGACGAAGACAATCATTCCGTTTTGCACCAATACCTCGTATGCGTAATACATACATGGATAATGGGCCTCATTCTGTTGAGGAAGTTATTAGTAGCGTTAAAAAAGGTATTTATGTTGAACAATTCACTAACGGTCAGGTAAATATTGGAGCAGGTGATTATACTTTTTATGTTAAAGCCGGAAATCTGATTGAAGACGGTAAACTCACAAAACCAATTAAAGATATTAACTTAATTGGAAATGGTCCTGACTCTTTAACTAAGGTTACCATGGTTGCCAATGATATGAAAATGGCTGAAGGCGGTTGGACTTGTGGTAAAAGCGGACAAGGTGTACCAGTCTCAATGGGACTACCAACAGTTTTGGTTTCATCAATTACTGTAGGTGGAGTATCTTAAAAGCTGGATTATAATTTTATAGAGTACAATGAAAAAAATAAGGAAATTATAATATGAACACAAAAGAGAGATTGGAACTGGCTCATTGGGTTGTCAATACTGCCAAAACAGCCGGGGTGGCGGAGACTGCGGTTAATATTGGAAACTCAAGAGCAGTTGAGATTGAATACCGTGACGGTCAGTTAGACAAAGTTAAAGAATCGACTCAGAATTCTTTGAATATTGATATATATATTGACAATAAATTTTCCGGCCACTCAACCAATGATTTACGAAAAGAATCACTAAGTCGTTTTGTTAACGATGCGGTTGCTATGACTAAATATCTGACTGAGGATGAATTTAGAAAATTGCCTGACCCAAAATATTATAAAGGAATAAAAGATATTGACCTTGACCTTTTTGACGGTGAATATGATAAAATAATGGCTGACCAAAGAGTTAAATATGCAAGTGATTTGCAGAATGCTGTTTCATCAAAAAGTGATAAAATCATAACATCTACTGCAGGTTATTATGATAATGATTCCGAATCAATCAAGGTACACAGTAATGGTTTTGAAGGCATAAATCGTACAACCAGTTTCTCTGTGGGAGTAGAAGCTACTGTTGAAGATAAAGACGGTGGGCGTCCTTCGGACTGGAACTATGCTACAACCAGACATCTTAAAGATATGCCTGACTCAGAATCACTTGCCCAGGGTGTGGTAGAAAAAGCGCTGGCAAAAGTCGGGCAAACCAAAGTTGAATCAGGGACATATGATATGATTGTCTTCAATCGGGCTGCCGGTAAACCTGTTTATGCTTTTTATGGTCCGATGACTGGAAGAGCATTACAACAAAAACAATCTTTTCTCGATGGGAAAATTGGTGAGAAAATTGCATCTGACAAATTTACCATTGTTGATAATCCATTTATTGAACGCGGACTTGGATCACGTCATTACAATGGCGAGGGTATGGTAGCTAAAAAAAGAACTCTAATTGAGAAGGGTGTTCTTAAAGAATTTCTTATTGATTGTTACTATGCACGAAAATTGGGAGTTGAGCCTACCGGCGGTTCAACATCGAATCTCGTTTTTGAGTATGGTGAGAAATCATTAGATGATATGATTAAGAACGTTAAAAAGGGAATTCTTGTTAATTCCTTTATCGGTGGTAACTCTAATGGTACTACCGGTGATTTTTCATGGGGACTTGCAGGAATGCTTATTGAAGATGGTAAAATTATCAAACCGATAAATGAAATGAATATCTCCGGTAATCTTATAGAATTATGGAGCAATCTGGTTGATGTCGGCAATGATCCCTATAAATTTTCAAGCCTGCGAAGACCATCTTTGCACTTCAAAGACGTTCAGTTCAGCGGCGTGTAAGTAGTAAGGTATTAATACTTTTTCAAGAGCGGCTTCTTTTGTAGCCGCTCTTTTTTTGGTTCTTGCCAATGAGTGAAACTTTTTTTACCTTTATCAAAAATTGAAATATATTATGAACATATTGCAAACTATAGTACATATAATTTTTTCTGGGTTGGTTCTGTTTTTTCTTATCTTTTTATATTCATCAATAATTGAAAAA
>QNAD01000189.1 GCA_003641345.1 Candidatus Zixiibacteriota bacterium
CAACAAATCCATTAACTAATCAGACCGTTACGGCTTGTCACGGAATTTTTACCGATGCAGGAGGAACCAACAACAACTACTCTGATAACGAAGATTACATTTTTACTATAGTTCCTCCCAATGCAACACAAATCAGTATTACATTTTACTCTGTCAACATCGAATCGGGTTATGATACCTTGTTTGTTTATGATGGAAACTCTGTCAGTTCTCCATTATTGGCTGCTTATTCAGGAACTTATGGAGCACTGACTCTTTTTTCTTCCACAGGGAGTATCACCTTTCGTTTTAAATCGGACTATGCTACCACAGCAACGGGTTGGTATGCCGTATGGACAAGTTATGGTGGTAACTGTGACTTGCAACCGACAACATATACCAATCCGGGATGTATATGGAAAACCTCTGACTTTATCCAAAATTTTACCGATAACGAAAGCACGGGAACAGGATTCAAAAATCGTTTCTACGATGTATTATATTTGAACAATGGAACTTGGACAGCCAACGGAAATCTCGGATTTTTCAACGACAATTTTGAACAAACAATGCTTGATACGGTATGGGAAAATGTTGCAGGAAACTGGATTCTTAGTAATACCCATTTATTACAACAAGATGAAACATCGGCTAATACAATTTTGTCGGCAAAAGTTACACAAGACTCTCTACACAGCTATCTCTATCATTGGTCAATGGCAATGGAAGGAAGTGGTACCAACCGCCGTGCCGGATTGTATTTTTCCTGTGATTCTGGAAATACTGCTAATCGTGGCAACTCTTATATGGCTTGGTATCGGTTGGATAATGATTTAATTCAGCTTTACAAAGTTCATGATAACAGTGTTTACGATTTAATGACCAATGACTATTATGATTTTACCGTAAATACTTGGTATGATTTTAAAATATATTTCAATCCGCAAACAGGAGAAGTTTCTACTTACATCAATGATATAAAAGTATCATCATTTATTGATACTATTCCCTATCAACATGGGAACTATATTTCATTACGAACAGGAAATGCCAGCGTATGGTATGATGACATAAAAGTATATTCATCTCGCTCTGCATCGGAAATCATAACCTTAGGAAACGACTCAACAAAAATGGTTAGAACACAAAACCCCAACCCACAAACCAAAGCGTGTCGTATCAAAACTATGGTTATGGACGGATATGACCATTTTTCCACTCTCGAAGGAAATGAACTAAATATTGATTGGACATCACCATCTGCTGTAAATTATGTCATTGATGGAACTACCACCGACATTGATACTACTAACAATCCCAACCAACTATCTGCACACTGGGGAGTTACCCATGATACTAACTCGGGGCTGTCGGCATATCTGTATGCTATTGGTACATTTCAGGGGGGAACTGATTTGTTGAATTGGACAAGTAACAATCTGGATTCTTCTATTACAGCTTCCGGGTTTTTAAGTCTGCAAAACAATACTACTTACTATTTTTCGGTAAAAGGTGTTAATGCTGCAGGATTACAGTCATCACCGATATCTTCCGATGGTCAGCATACCATATTGGCACCAATTATCAGTTTCGATGCCAATCATACAACTGTTTGCAATGCTGATAGTGTACATTTTCAAAACAATACATTGTTTGCCGATTCTTATTATTGGCAATTCGATGGAGGAAGTCCCACTACCAGCAACCAATACGAACCGGTAGTATATTATCAAACTCCCGGAACTTACAATGTTTCACTAATTGCAACAAGTACAGGTGGAACCGATACACTTTTATATTCAGGATTTATTACCGTAGGTGAAACTCCTGTTGCTGCATTTTCAGTTCTTGACTCGGTATTATATCAACCTCAACCCGTAGCCACTTTTCTGAATAGTTCAACAGGAGCCGACAGTTATTTATGGAATTTTGGTGACGGAACAACATCTACCGATGTCCAACCATGGCACATTTATCAAGATACTGGCTATTTTACTGTAACACTAGTTGCCGTCAACAATATCTGTGGAAACGATACCTTTTCCGCACCACAAATTGTTCATATAACTGAAAATAATGCAATAGCTTTGCTCGAACAAAATTGGTACTTGACAGTTTTGCCCAATCCCTTCCATGACAAATTTACCATTTCGTTGATACCGGAGAAGTCCATGAACATAACTATTACTTTGAGTGATATTACAGGAAAAACCGTAAAAAGACTTTACAAAGGACAAACTGGAAAGGAATTTCATTTGACTATCGATAAACAAATAGTGAAACAAGGTGTTTATCTTTTGAAGATAAAAACGAACGATGATATTATCATAAAAAAAATTATAAAACAATGACCCTTATTTGTCAAAGAAAAGATATATATTTGCACCTCGAAAAAATTAAAAGGCAGCAGATAATGGAAATGAATCAAGAAGGTCAAACACAGGAGAGTACACAAGAACAACAGCAGCAACAAACACAGCAACCTGTTGGTTCAAGTGAGGATAATACAGTAGCCGTAATTGCCTATATTACGCTAATCGGCTTTATTATTGCACTTATCATGCACAATAATAATAAAACTAAGTTGGGTGCTTTTCATCTTAGGGAAATGCTGGGTTTGATAATTTTCGGTGTTGGTCTGTGGATAATTAGTCTTATCCCATTTATTGGGTTTGTACTCTATGTAATTGGGGCAATTGGATTGTTTGTGCTTTGGATTTTAGGATTGATTAATGCCGTTAATAAGGAGATGAAACCACTGCCGTTAATTGGTGATATTTTTCAGAAATGGTTTGCCACAACTTTTTAAAAATAATTTTTTATGTCAAAAAAAGGAAAAGAACCGGAAGGTAAAAGTTTTGAATCAATAGAAGAAACGCTTAGTAAATCGGAGATTTTTATTCAGAAAAATCAAAAGATTTTAACAAATATAGTACTTGGTATTTTGGTTGTTGTAGCCGTTTATATGGCTTGGAAAAAATATTATTACAAGCCACACGCTATGGAAGCACAATCACAAATGTTTATGGCTATTAATTATTTTGAGAAAGACTCATTTAATTTGGCACTGAACGGTGACGGGAACTATTTGGGGTTTTACGATATTATTGATGAGTATAGTAGTACTCCTGCCGGAAATCTGGCAAAATATTATGCCGGAATTGCCAATTTACATGTTGGAAATTACGAAGAATCTTTGGATCAACTAAAATCGTTCTCCAGTGACGATTTGATGGTATCATCTATGGCAATGGGAGCTATTGGTGATGTGTATGCCGAGATGGGCGATAACGAGAATGCTATTTCGTATTACCGGCAAGCAGCCGAAAGCCATCCGAACGATTTTACGACACCTATCTTTTTGTTTAAGACCGGATTATTATGTGAGATAACAGGCGATTATGACGGTGCCTTGGAAGCATTTGAATCCATTCAAAAAGATTACCCGAAGTCCAATGAGTCACGCGACATGAAAAAATACATTACCCGTGTGAAACTTCAAATGGAACAACAATAATTCGTTGGTATTCGGAAAGTATAACTGATGTTAACATTGAAAAATCGCTAATTGTCAATAATACATTAAATAAATGTCTTCAAAAGACTTTTCTTACGATAATACGACAGTTCCCTCCGGTAAAGGTGCTGTAGTTGCTGTTGTTGCTACCGAATGGAATTCCGAAATTACCGATGCCTTGTTGGATGGGGCGGTTTCTTCTCTGAAGAAATATGGGGTGGATGAGGAAGATATTCAAATATATCGTGTTCCCGGAACTTTTGAGTTGTCGTTTGCCGCCAAACAAATTTTAGAATACGAATTGGTAGATGCAGTCATTGTTCTCGGTACTGTGATTCAAGGTGAAACCCGTCATTTTGACTTTATTTGTCAGGGTGTAACACAAGGTATAACGGAATTAAATCTGTATTACGATAAACCTGTTATTTTCGGTGTATTAACTACCGAGAATATGGAGCAAGCCCGCGACCGTTCCGGTGGTAAGTTAGGCAACAAAGGAGCCGAAGCTGCCATTGCTGCCTTGAAGATGATTAATTTTAATCTTTCGTTTGAGGAGTAGGCTTTTGTTTTTCCCTTTTTATTCAAAAACAATCTTTCCGTCTTTAACTGTTGCATGTATTTGACTGCCTGTATTGACAGTTCCACTGATAATGGCTTTCGATAGTTCGTTCAGTAGGTTGCGTTGAATCATCCGCTTGATAGGGCGGGCACCAAAGTCAGGGTCAAAACCTTCTTCGGCAATTAATTCGACGACAGTCTCATCAAACGAAATCCGAATATTTTGTTTTTGCAATGTAGCTGCTATTTTATTGAGTTGTATTTGTACAATTTCTTTAATCTCATTTTTATTAAGCGGTGTAAACAATATGATTTCATCAATACGGTTTAAAAATTCGGGACGGATTTTCTGCTTAAGCATATCAAATAATTCGTTTTTGGTTTTTTCTAAAATCTGTTCACGGTTTTTATTTTCAAAATCTTTAAACCGGTCATAAATAATTTCCGATCCGATGTTAGAAGTCATGATGATAATCGTATTCCTGAAATTGGCTATTCGTCCTTTGTTGTCGGTTAATCTGCCTTCGTCTAATACTTGTAGCAATATATTAAACACATCGGGATGTGCTTTTTCAATTTCGTCGAAAAGAATAACGGAATAGGGTTTACGCCGGACG
>QNAD01000190.1 GCA_003641345.1 Candidatus Zixiibacteriota bacterium
ACTTTCTTTACTCAGGTTATGTTCTCGGAATTTGAAATGGCTATCCACACTCATTTGCAAAATGGTGGTGCTTTTTCTGTTGATTTCTTCCGTAGTACATATCGGGAAATTTTCCAGAAATATTTTGGACCCGAGCTGGTTATCGGAGAAAACAATGATTTAAGCGGAATGAAAATTTCACATTTCTATCGTGCTTTTTACGTTTACAAATATGCTACCAGTTATGCTGCGGCACAAATGTTGTCTCAAAAAATTCTCGAAGGTAACGAAGATGATTTGAATGCCTACTTGAACTTTTTATCAACTGGAACGTCAAAATTTCCAGTTGATATCTTAAAAGATGCCGGTGTCGATACAACCACTCCGGAATCTGTTGAAGCTACTATTAAATTATTCGGCGAGTTAGTTGACCAGATGGAACAAATCCTGCTGGAAGGTTAATCTTTTATTAAAGTGATAAAATTAAAACCGACAGAAATTTAATTCTGTCGGTTTTTTGTTATCTCAGATATCTTTTATCTTATTAACCAATGTATAATTTGCTCTCGTTTTATTTAGCCAAAATAATTGAAATATCAGCTTGATATTTTTTTAAAATATTTGAAACTTATATGTCTGAGTTTATGTTCTTTGAGTATAGAAATTTGAATTTTAAACGTTAAGGAGATAAAAAATGGTGATTTCACAAAAAATGGCTGGTGCCATTAATGAACAGATAAAACATGAGTTCTTTTCATATTGGCTTTATCTTTCTATGGCTTTTTCTCTTGAAGCACAGGATTTAAAAGTATTTGCCAAATGGTTTTACGCTCAGGCTGACGAAGAAAAAGAACATGCGATGAAAATGGCTAATTATCTTCTGGATCAGGGTGCCGAAGTGAAACTTTTAGCATTAGAGCAACCAAAAACAGATTTTGGTTCTGTTTTGGAAATCTGCGAAGAAAGCGTTATCCATGAAGAATTGATTACAAAAAAAATCAATGAACTGGTCGCGCTGGCTCGTTCTGAAAATGATTTTGCTACCGATAACTTTTTGCAGTGGTTTATAATGGAACAGGTTGAAGAAGTCGCCAAAGCCAATGAATTGGTTTCTCTGGTGAAAATGGCAAATAACCCGGGGCAGATGCTGATGGTTGAACAACGTATTATGGCTCTTCGGGAAGAAAACTCTGAAGCATAGTTTTTTGTAGATACAGTCTTGAGAGTCAAAAGTAATTTGGCTTGAAAAGTTGTCCCGTGCGTGGTGTACGTCCTCGTGCACCACGTGATACAAGGGCAGACGAGGGCGTCTGCCACCCCACAAATAATAATTTTTTTTATTATATTAGTAATATGACAAAACCGGATTTTAATTCATTGAAAAATTGCAATTGTTGTCCAAGAGAATGCAATGTTGATAGAATATTAAAACCAAACGGATGGTGTAGGGGAGATAACAGTTTTGATATTTCATCTATCTGTTGCCACAAAGGAGAAGAACCAGTTATTTCCGGTGATAATGGTATTTGCAATATTTTTTTCAACAGGTGCAACCTTCAATGCATCTACTGCCAGAATTATCAAATCAGCGATAGAAATAATAAAAAATACAATACAATTTCATTAAATCAGGTTGTTAATCAAATTATTGAAATTATTAATCATGGTGCGAAGGGAGTAGGGTTTGTCTCCCCCGGTCATTATATACCGCAAATGTTGAAAATAATCTCTGAACTAAATATTAGAGGCTACCGGCAATCTTATGTTTATAATAGTAATGGATACGATAAGCCGGAAATTATAAATTCACTCGAAAATGATATTGATATCTATTTACCAGATTTAAAATATATGGATAATAAAATTGCAGAAGAATATTCACAGGTTGATAACTATGTGGAATTTGCGACTGAAACTTTAAAAGAGATGTTTAATCAAAAAGGGGCAGAGATAACGCTTGATGCTAATGGATATATCACAAATGGTTTGATAATAAGACATCTGGTTCTACCGGGGCATATTGAAAACAGTAAACAGGTTTTGCGGTTTATTGCCGAAGAACTTTCCACCGATGTGTATATTTCACTTATGTCCCAATATTATCCGACTGAAAAAGTGAAAAATCATCCCAAATTAGGACGAATATTGTATCCTGAAGAATATAAAGAAGTGCTCGATGAATTTTATAATTTAGGCTTTCATCGTGGGTTTATTCAGGAACTCGAAAGCCATGAATCTTACCGCCCAGATTTTAATAAAGAAAATCCGTTTGACGGGACAAATAAGAATTGATAATTGAAATGCTTTTCCCCTAAATTTTATTAGGAGTATTATTTAACAGATATATATTTACTTTATGATGAAGATAGTTTCGATAAAACAAATTTATTTGATATTAGTTATAAATTTATTACTTGGCATAAATTTATATGCATGCGATGAAACAGTTATAATAGATTCTGTTGAGTATGAAGTTACAGGCAGGTGGTGTGATAAGGCTTTGGATTCATCTTTGATTGCCCAGCCGGAGTTGCTTGTCAAACTTCCGGATAGTCTGACTTTTGAAGATTATAATATTTATGTCAGAGCAGTAACCAGAGATGCTTTTATTGAGATGAGTAATGCCGCAAGAAAAGATTCTGTAATCTTGATTACCGATTCAGGATATAGGTCGGGGAATTTTCAGCGAAGGATTATAAAACGACGAATGGCTGAGGGAGATTCGTTTGAAAATATTATCCGGTTTGTAGCTCCGCCAGGGTATAGTGAACATGAGAGCGGTTATGCTCTAGATTTGGTGCCATCGGAAGCACGATTTGCCCATACAAAAATTTATAAATGGCTCAAAGAGAATGCGAATGAGTTCGGTTTTTTTGAAACCATTCCCGAAGACTCAACCGGCAAAATATACTGGGAGTCCTGGCACTGGGTTTATAAGTCCTCAGAGTAGAATTTTATTTCAGTATATCAAAATGTCTAAACACAGGAATAGGTGGTAAAATAGGTCATGTTTCTCTTTTTTGGAAACATGTCATTTATATTTTATGCAAATAGGCATGTCTCAATTTTGTAGATCATGTCTCTCTTTCTTGGAGACATGACTTTTATGTTTTTCACAAATAGGCAGGTCTCAAGACAAAGAGAGACCTTCCCTACTATTTTTACTATTGAAATGAATAATTATATTTATTACAGGTAGCACACCGCTTGCGGTGTGGTCTTCGTATTCAATTTACAGTTTCGTACAAGGGTAGAACCCATACTATTCTATCGCATCTCAGCGTGTTATTTCAAGCGATGCAGTTTAAAAGTTGCCTGATCATGCTCTGTATTATCTTTTTCCTTTATGTATAATCTGAAATCTATTGTGTCAATATGTATTAATTCAATTTTCACAAGGTAATCTTTTTTGCGGTAAACTCTGGAACCTAATATTTTATTACCGTTTATTTTTCCACGGTATTTGGTATGTCGCCTCAAATTATCCCATACTTCCCATGTCAATGAATCATTATCATTATCAATTGAAATATGACCGCTGTCTGAATATGTAAACAAGAATTTTTCAGCGGATAATTCTGTCCTGAGATAATTATTTTTATTGAAGTATTCGAAATTAGCATTTCCAGAAATTTCCATTAAGCTATTTATTCCAGGTATTAAAAAAGTTCCGTAACCTTCCCAATTACCTTCAAGACTTTTCAAATCTATTTGTTTCGCTCCGGAAATTGTTGTTATAGAAAATAACAGAACAACAATAAGAAATAGAATAGATGCTGTTTTTCTCACAATAATTCTCCTTAATGTTTAGCTATTTTATAAAATATTTCATTAAAAAGTAAGTTTTATTTTTAATGAAGTGAAACCATGGAAAATAAGTTGTAAGTTGTTGTGTGGTGGTGAGATAAAAACACTATGCAAGCATATTTTTTGTTGATTTAAAAGCTATTATTTTGTATTTTTCAACTTAGATTAAATTGTGAAATAATAAATATTATAGGGATAAAAAATGACTTTAGACCGGCAAAAAATTGAAACGATATTTCTCGAAGAGGAGATGAAATCATCTTATCTTGATTACTCCATGTCTGTTATAACTAATAGAGCACTGCCAGATATTCGTGATGGGTTAAAACCTTCTAATCGTCGCATTCTGGTAGCGATGGATGATCTTTCTCTTTATCCTGGTAAAGGTTTTCGTAAATGTGCTAAAATTACCGGTGATACATCCGGTAATTATCATCCTCATGGTGAACAGGTTGTATATCCTACTCTGGTTCGTATGGCACAGGATTTTAACCTGAGATACCCGTTAGTTGATGGACAGGGGAATTTTGGCTCGATTGATGGTGATGGTGCCGCCGCGATGCGTTATACTGAGGCACGTTTGACTCCGATTGCTGTTGAGATGCTTGCTGACATTGATAAAGATACCGTCCATTATATGGATAACTACGATAGCACTCGCAAGGAACCAGTTGTACTTCCAGGAAAATTCCCAAATTTGTTATGTAACGGGTCAACCGGTATTGCAGTTGGAATGGCTACCAACCTACCATCACATAATTTGAATGAAATTGTTGATGCAATTGTTCATGTTATAGAAAATCCGGAATGTACAAACAAAGATCTCATGAAATTTGTTCCAGGTCCTGAT
>QNAD01000191.1 GCA_003641345.1 Candidatus Zixiibacteriota bacterium
ACAGCACCATGACCACCCAATTTTTCGGTTTGATAATTAACATGTTTAACCAGTTCGTTAGATGCGTCGGCAACGGCAATCGGCAGTCCGGATTTTTGTGCCAGAGGAATATCAAGAATCTCATTGCCGACAAAAGCGATATCTTCAAATTTAATCTTAAGTTCTTCAAGCAAAGGCGTTATCATGCCAACTTTGCTTTTCTTTCCTTGCATAACATGTTTGACGCCTAAATCTTTCATACGTGTATCGGTAGCAGTGGAATATCTTCCACTAACAATAGCCAGTTCCAATCCGGAACGCATTGCCAACACCATAAAAAAGCCATCGGAAATATTAAATTTTTTCATCTCTAAACCATCAGGTCCGAAATATATGGAATCATCGGTTAATACGCCGTCAACATCAAGTGCGAGCAATTTTATTGATTTCAGTCGTTCAATGAATTGGTCTTTTGTTAATAAACTCATGAATTAGCCTTTTGAATTTTTAATATTTCATCAAGTAACGGTTCCATTTTATCAAGTGGCAGCATTGCTTCGGCATCTGATTTTGCCTGTGATGGATTAGGGTGGGTTTCAACAAACAGTCCATCAAGCCCTATAGCCATTGCTGCTTTAGCCATTGGGATAATATATTGCGGTTGTCCGGTCGAAACATTACCTCCTCCTCCGGGGAGTTGTAAAGAATGCGAGACATCATAAATAACTTTTAAACCGGTTTCTTTCATAATTATGAATGAACGAAAATCAACAATTAGGTTTCTGTATCCAAACGATGAGCCTCGTTCGGTTAGCATCGTTTTTTGAGAATTTGTTTTAGCCGCAATTTTTGCCATATCTTCCGGTGCCAAAAACTGCCCTTTTTTTATATTGACCCATTTTCCGGTTTGAGCAGCAGCAATAACCAAATCTGTCTGACGGCATAAAAATGCGGGGATTTGTAAAATATCCGCAACCTGAGCGGTTTTTTTGATTTCGTTTGTTTCATGAACATCAGTTAAGATTGGTAGGTTGAATTTGTTTTTTATATTTTGCAATACCTTAAGACCATCCTCAAGCCCAGGTCCGGTATAAGAATCAACTGATAAACGATTAGCTTTTTTAAATGATGATTTAAAAACAAACGGGATATCTCTTTCGGTGCAAAGTTTATTTACTTTTTCAGCAACCTCAGTGCAGATATCTTCTGTTTCTATTACACATGGTCCGGCAATTAGAAAGAATTTGCCGTTTTCGATTTTTTTCATAGTTTCATTTAACATGGTTGGAATATACAGTATCGAATATGAGTTGTCACCTGAGAAATTTTGAAGAAAATTGAATGTAAAATGCTATTATTAGTGTTAAAATTCGAGTCAAAAATCAAAATAGACAAGATATCTCTTATTTTTTAAGACCCTGTCTGTCAGGGTGAATTTAAAAAGCAGGTTTCCAAATAAAAACTATTTCCTCAAAATTATTGATTTAAGTCAAATTATTTAATTGACAATAATGTGATAATTATAATATAAATTAACATAGAAAGATTATCAGGAATATATTTAACTCAATTTGCCCTTTATATTGCAGGAGGTGTTATGAAAGGTGTTTTTTTATTCAGTGTGATTCTATTATTTGGAATCAGCAGTCTGTTTGCATCAGTTGAAGAAGAAACGGTGGCTGGGAAATGTATGACATGCCACAAAGATAAATCAGCAGGTTTGTATAGTCAGTGGTTTCAATCTAAACATGCCGCACATAAAGTGACCTGTATTGATTGTCACGCCGCAAAAAAAAGTGAATCCGATGCTTATCTTCATGAAGGGGCTTATATCGCTACATTGGTAACGCCTAAAGATTGTAGTCGCTGTCATGAAAAGGAATCAAAAGAGGTACAGAATTCTTATCACGCAACAGCCGGAGAAATTCTCGATTCTCAAGATGCTTATCTTGCACATGTTGCCGGTGGTGAGCCGGTTGCAATTACCGGTTGTACTAATTGTCACGGTGGAAAAATTGAAATAGATAAAAATTCACCAAACAAACTATCTTTAAAATCTTTTCCAAATTCAGGTGTTGGTCGCATAAATCCGGACGGCTCCAAAGGTTCATGTACTGTTTGTCATACCCGTCACTCTTTTGATGTGGCTCAGGCAAGAAAACCGGAAGCATGTGCCAAATGTCATCTTGGTCCAGACCATCCTCAGAAAGAAATATACGAAGAATCCAAGCATGGTAATACTTATTATTCCCATTTAGACGAAATGAATATTAAAGCTGATAAATGGGTTGTTGGTGTTGATTATTATGAAGCTCCAACTTGTGCAAGCTGTCATATGTCGGCATCCAAAGACAGACCAGTTACTCATGATGTTGGCGATCGTTTGACCTGGACACTTCGTCCGCCGATTTCCAAAAGGAAAGATGATTGGCAAATTAAAAAAGAAAATATGACAACTGTTTGTTTGACATGTCATGGTAAACGTTTTGTAGAAGGTCATTATTATCAGTTTGATGGAACGGTAAGACTATACAACGAGAAGTTTGCTAAACCTGCTACCGATATAATTAAATTGGTTAAGAGTCAGAAACTCCTTGAGAACCCAGCCGCTTTCAGTAATGAAATTGAATGGGTTTACTGGGAACTCTGGCATCATGAAGGTCGTCGTGCTCGTCACGGTGCCGCTATGATGGGACCTGATTATACATGGTGGCATGGTATCTATGATGTTGCCCATACATTTTATTTTAAGTTATTGCCGGAAGCACGGAAATTTAATGATGCCAAAGTTAATGCTTATATTGACAATATGATTAAAACCGACCCGATGCATCAATGGTTGGCGGAACCTACAAAAGATTTGAAAGAAAAAATTCGTTCCGGTGAAATGCAGAAGATATATGAGAGTATGTATAAAGGGAAGTAGAGGTCTGTTTTGATTGGAAAATATCTAAATTTTATCAGATCTGTTTCGATAAAATGGTATGGGGAATTAGGTGCCATCCTAATGACCTCATCGTTTATTGTGATACTTCTTTTCGAATTTTTCCGTCTGATTGGTTTATTAACTAATGCCTTTATTGGGTTGGTTGCATTTATGTTACTGCCGGCACTATTTATTATTGGACTTATCTTAATCCTTTTTGGCTGGCTTAAACTAAAGAAAGAAACCGGAAAAGGAACAAAAGAGTTACTAGCCTTACGGTTTGATGATAATGATGTCAAAAAAGGGGTTTATGGTTCTCGTGTGTTTAGAATAGTGCTAATATTTTCTCTTTTTATCATCGTTTTTCTCGGCAGTATTTTTATGCAGATGTTAAGCTTTATGGATGAGGCAGAATTTTGTGGAACCGCATGCCATTCGGTAATGAATCCGGAATGGGTAGTTTACAAACAATCACCTCATTCACGTGTTAAATGTGTTGAGTGTCATGTTGGTGAAGGTGTTGGTGCTCTTGTTTCAAGTAAGATAAATGGTACCTGGCAAATGATATCTGTCACATTTGATTTACTTGAACGACCAATTCCAACACCGGTTCATCAGCTCAGGCCAGCACGGGAAACATGTGAAAAATGTCATTGGCCGGATAAATTTTATGGCAACAAGTTGAAATCTATTGTATCGTATGACCTTGATGAAAAATCAACGGTCAAATATACAACCCTTAATATGAAGATAGATGCCGAACGCACTTCCGGTAAAGCTGGCATGCATTGGCATATAGCTGAAGAAAACGAAGTTCATTACGCTTATGCAGACGAGAAGCGAACTAAAATTGTTTGGGCGGAAATCCAACTTTCAGATGGAAGTCTAAAACGATATAATAACTCTCTGTTTAATGATGCAGAGGTTATTGATTCCCGTACGATGGACTGTGTTGATTGCCATAACCGAGCGACCCATATATATGAAAACCCCAGTAAGGCAATTGATACTCGGATTCGCCGAGGATTACTAAATCGGGAGTTACCATATTTTAAACGGGAAGCTTTAGCTGCTATTATGCCTGGGTACGCTGATCAGCAATCTGCTATGAGTGGTATTTCTAACCATATGCATCACTTTTATCAAACAAACTATCCAAAGCTTCATATAGCAAAAATGGCAGAAATTGATGCTGCTATAACTGTTCTTCAGGATATATATAAAAGGAACATTCATCACGATATGAATATTGAGTGGGGTACTTACCCCAGCCATATAGGACATGCCAATCAAACGAATGGTTGTTTCCGTTGTCATAATTCATCTTTTAAAAATGATGAAAACGAGTCAATTGGTTATGACTGTACTCTTTGTCATTCAATCTTGGCGGAAGATCAAGATCAACCGTTTAAATTTCTGCTAATGCCGGATACACTTGACCCAGATTATCAAAAGCATAGGTACCTGCAAGAGGAATTTATCAATTCCTATATCGAATAAAAAAAGCCCGCCAACGGCGGGCTTTTTTGAATTGCTAATTACTATATATAAATAATAATTTTGTGCGTGGTGTACGTCCTCGTGCGCCACGTGATAAGGGCTTGTTGATAAACCCTCATTTCAGTTGTGTCGGGTCCTGATTCACCGAAGGTGGATTGTGACCCAACACTTAAGCAATTGTAATTAAAGAGCGGCAGGTCACAAAAATCTGTTTACACAGA
>QNAD01000192.1 GCA_003641345.1 Candidatus Zixiibacteriota bacterium
AGTTGTAGGAGCTGATGGTATGTATCTATCTTTTTCATCAGGCGTTCTAACTGCCGGTGATTCATTCAAGGTAGATACTTTTACGCCACTGTTGCAAAATGCTTCGAATGCAAGGGTTGCTGTTGGTTCTGGTGATGGTACTGGTGCCCCAATAACTGTTTCATCAGATACAAATAATTTTACCGAAATTGTAGGCGGTATAAATCTGTCTGTTAAAAAAGTTACTGCTCCAGGAGAAAGTATAACCGTTAATACTGATATTGATGTTTCTGGGATAAAAGAAAGACTGAATAGTTTTATTAAAAATTATAATGAATTGAATGGCTATATTGATAAACAGAATACTTATAATGTAGATACTAAGGAAGCCCCGATTCTTTTTGGCGATTATACCATTTGGAGAGTACAAAATTCTTTGCGTAGTAAGGTGTCTTCAATCGTAGATGGTATTGATGGACAGTATAATCAACTCTATTCAATAGGTATTAAAACTGACGTTAAAGGGGAATTAAGGATTGATAATAACGCCAAACTTGAAGCCGCTCTTCGAGACAACCTTGAAGATGTTATTAAGTTATTTACTAATACCGGAAATTCATCCAATAACGGGATAGAATTTGTGTCTGCAACAGAAAATACAAAAGCAGGCGATACCTATGACGTTGACATCACTCAAGCGGCGACTCATGGTGGATTTCAAGGCGAAAGTATCAATGATTTGGCAACAACTGCTATTACTATTGATGATTCAAATAAAAATTTGAAATTTAAAGTAGATGGTACAATTTCAGAAGAAATTGCTTTGGTTGAGGGAACTTATAATTCTAATCAGGATTTAATTGATGAAATACAAGCCCAAATTGATGCCGATTCAAAAATTGGTGCAAGGGGTATAACTGTTGAATGGGTAGATAACGGTGATGGTACAGGATATATAAATTTGGAAACTTCTTCTTATGGTGCTTATTCAAAAATTGAATTGGAATCATCAATAGAGAATTCAGCATTCTCTATTTTGGGTATTTCAGGAGGAACTACTATTATCGGGAAAAATGTTGCCGGCACTGTTAATGGTGAGAAAATGACTGGTTCGGCTCAAATTCTAAGAGGTGAAGAAGGAAGTGAGACGACCGAAGGATTGGTGCTGAAAGTTACTCTTGATGAGGCAAATGTTGATGATGACGTTGAAGGTACGTTAGCTTATACTCAAGGTTTGGGAACTTCATTGAAATATTCAGTTGATAATATTACAAAAGCAAATGATGGCGTGATTGACAATAGAATCAATATGTATAAAGATCAGATTGAATCGATATCTGATCAAATCAAAGCTATAGATGAAAGGTTAGCTTCTCGGAGAGAATCTTTATATAAGAAATTTTACGAAATGGAAGTAGCATTGGGTGAGATGAACAGCCAGATGAATTTTCTGGAAACTCAGTTTGCCGGTATTAATGCAAATTGGGGAACCGGACAGGACGCATAACATATAGGAACATTATGGAAGACAAAATTCAAAATTATCGGACAATTGACACTCAAGGTAAAAGTCAAATTGATTTAATTTTGCAGGTTTATGATGGAGCATTGGGGTCGTTACGGCAAGCTAAAGAAAATTATGTTGCCGGTGATAATAATGCTGGTTATGAATTGTTGGAAAAAACGAAAAAATTTGTAACTCATCTTTATACTACGCTAAATATGGAAGAAGGCGGTGAAATTGCTGAAAATCTGGCTAAATTATATGCTTATATCATCAGTCAGATTTGTATTTTGGAAGCAACAAAAGATTCTTCGCAAATTGACGATATAATTATTATACTCAGCGAACTTCGTGAAGGTTGGCAGAGTATCAAAGACAGTGACCAAGCTCAAGAAGAGACAGTTGAAAAAAAATCTCCAAAGCTGGTTAAAAATGAAATTTCTATAACTGGGTAGATATATATGAATGATAATTTAAATCAATTGGAAAGAGAACTGATTTTTATCTTAAAAGAAGAATATTCATTCTATCAATCTTTGTTTATTATGTTGGATAAGCAGAAAGACTTATTGAAATATAATAAAGAAGATCACTTGCTGGAATTATTTGCGGAAATTGAACGTAGTTATAAACGAATAAAAAAATCTGAAGATAAGATATCTACTCTGAAAAATAAAAACCCTAATATTTTTCGTCTGGCGGCGGCGTTACCGGAAGTTAAAAAAATTGTGAACAGTATTGTTACTCTGGTCAAAAAGAATGTAAGGCTCGTTCAGGAAAGCGAAGAATATATGAATAAAAAATACCAGAGAATCAAATCTGAAATTGGCGGACTTAAAAATAGTGAAAAGATTTTACAATATATGAGAGATAATGAACCATCACCACAATTTGTTGATGGTAAGCAATAATGTAATTGGTTTAACCTGATTTATCAGGACGCCTTAAAATAGGAACGAAAAGGTGGTTAAGTGAAAATTGAACGAATAGGAAGCGAACTGATGGCAGTTCAATATGAACGCCAAAAACAAGATAATAGTGAAATAAAAAAAGAGAACAAACAGAAGGATTATCTGGATATCAGCTTAGAAGGTCGAAAGAAGTTATCCGAATTAGCTGATAAAAAATTAAATGAAAGTCAGTCTGATAATACAACAAATGATTCAAGCAATAAGCTGGATGAAATACGTTTGAAAATTGCAAACGGATTTTATAAAACTGACGAAGTAAAACAGAAAATTGCCGATAAACTAATTGAAGATATTTTTGATGAACCTAAGGAATAAAAATGGAAATAACTGCTATAGATAACAAGGTCAGACAGATAGTCTCAAACATTAGAAATCTGCCAACACCTCCAATTGTCTTTCATCAGATTCAAAAAGTTATGAATGACCCGGACGTGAGTGCTGTTCAAGTTGCTGCAATTCTTGCAGAGGATCCGGCTATGTCAGTTAAAGTCCTAAAACTTACTAATTCTGCTTTTTATGGTTTGGCACGTGAAGTGGATTCTGTTAAACATGCAGTGGTTATTATTGGCTTGGAGGCAATCAAAAATTTAGTTCTGTCTGCTTCTGTATTAGATATGTTCAAAGGAAAAAATGTTGACAAAGATTTTCAGGAAAAACATTGGCGACATTCTCTATCAACTGCTTTCTGTTGTAGGATTTTATCAAAAAAATTAAGAAAGACTGGAATTATAAATCCGGATTCAGCTTTTTCGTCCGGATTGCTTCATGATATCGGTAAGATGGTTTTGGCAATGTTTCTTTCAGGTGAATATAGTAAAGTTGTGGAATTAAGGGAGTCTGATAAAGATTTATCTGATTTTGAATTGGAAGAAAAAGCACTTGGGTACAACCATGCTCAGATTGGCGGAATACTGGCTTTACAGTGGAAATTGCCTGCTGTATTAGCCGATACTATTACATATCATCATCATCCACATCTCTCGGAGCATGAAGATTCCATACCTTTTGTTGTTAATCTCGGAGATTATATCTCAAAAAAGACATTTTATGAGGAAGATGATGAATATCTGGTAGGTGAGCTTGACCCTCAAGTTAGAGAACATTTGCAAGTTACAGATGAAGAGATTGAGGAAATTTCTGAGCTTTTGAGAGAAGAATATCTCAAAGCAGAAACATTTATGCAAATGGTTGGGATTTCTTAATTCATTAAGAATTTCTAAGTTCATTACTTACAATAAATTAATACATTATTTTGTGAAAAACAGGCTTGACAAATAAAACTGTTTCCTATATTTTAACAAACTTAAGTTTTATGGCTAAGCTGTTTTGATGTGGGCGATTAGCTCAGTTGGTTAGAGTACTTGCTTGACATGCAAGGAGTCACTGGTTCAAATCCAGTATCGCCCACCATATTAGAATTAGAAATGAAGCGGATGGTGTTGGCAGTTGTCACATATCCGCCGTTTGATTATAAAGTAAGGTTTTATGGCACAAACTGAAATTAAATTACCGGATGGATCTTCGAAAATATTTGATTCGAATGTTACCGGTTATGAATTGGCAAAATCAATATCGCACGGATTAGCCAAGGCGGCAATAGCTGTCAAGGTTAATGGCGAGGTATGTAATTTATTTGATGAACTGCCTAATGGTGCCGAAGTGGAAATTCTTACTTTTGATCAAAAAGAAGGTAAAGAAATTTTCTGGCATTCCAGTTCTCATATAATGGCTCAGGCTGTACAAGAGATTTTCCCAGATACGAAACTTGCCATTGGTCCGCCTATTGCAGAGGGTTGGTACTATGATTTCGAGGTTGAAACCCCGTTTACTCCCGAGGATTTGGGGAAAATTGAAAAAAAGATGACAGAGATTATTAAAGAAAATTCTCCTTTTCATTATGAAGTTAAAAACCGGATGGAAGCCATTGAGCATTATAAAAATAAGAATGCTAATTATAAAGTAGAGCTTCTTGAAGATATAGAAGATGATCAGGTTACTATTTATTACCACTCTCGCTTTGAAGATTTATGCCGTGGTCCTCATTTGCCTAAAACCGGACTAGTCAAAGCATTTAAGCTGATTTCAACCTCCGGTGCATACTGGCGAGGGGATGAAAACCGGATAATGCTTCAGAGAATATACGGTATTTCTTATCCCAAA